>NZ_JBFBAZ010000008.1:0-127912 GCF_040682475.1 Hamadaea sp. NPDC051192 | reverse complement strand
TTGCCGGTTCCGGCTCCGACGACGTCGATGCACTTTCCGCTGGCGCCGGAGGCGAGGGTGTAGACGCCGCCGTTGACCGGCGCGACCGCGGCCTCCGCCGACGGCATCGTGACGAGCATGATCCCGGCGGCCACGCCGAGGACAGCGGTGACCAGCGCCAGCACAGGCCGGCGGCGCCAGGCGGATGGGCGTCCGCCGGGCGATCGTGAGGTGTTCATGGATGGGTCCTCCTGGGACGATCCGTGGAGCGGTGTCGATCAGGAGACGGGCCCGGACGGCAACCCATAACAGTTTTTGTCGCAACTCCCGAGAAAATAGTCACTGGTAGATGTCTTGACAGCGCCACCTGCCGCGCGCCACGATGTCGCCCGTGCTTGCGGACACCACGCAGGTCGTCGCCGCCCGCGACGGAGACCGGCAGGCCCTCGCCGAGTTGCTCACCGGCCATCTGCCGCTGGTCTACAACATCGTCGGCCGGGCCCTCGACGGCCATCCCGACGTCGACGACGTCGTGCAGGAGACGATGCTGCGCGCCGTTCAGGGCATGCCCGGACTGCGCGAGCCGGAGAGCTTCCGGTCGTGGCTCGTCGCGATCGCCGTGCGCCAGATCCGCGAACGGGAACGGACCCGGCGTGCGCCCTACCGGCTCGACGTCTGGCAGGAGGCCGACGACCAGCCCGATCCCGAGGCCGACTTCGTCGACGACGCGATCACCCGCGCCCGGCTCGCCGGGCAGCGCAACGCCGTCCGCGAGGCCACCCGCTGGCTCGACGGGGAGGACCGCCGCATCCTGGCCCTGTGGTGGCAGGAACTGCTCGGCGGGCTCAGCCGGGCCGAGGTCGCGGCCACCCTCGGCATCACCGTCGCGCATACCGGCGTACGGATTCAGCGCATGCGTGCCCACCTCGACCGGGCCCGGCTGATCCTGGCCGCCTGGCGGGCCACGCCACGCTGCGCCGGGCTCCAGTCCGCCGCCCGGGGCTGGGACGGCAAGGCGGACTCTCGGTGGGTGAAACGCCTGCACCGGCACGTCCGCGACTGTCCACAGTGCGTCATCGCGGGCCGGCTCGCCCCGGACGACGTCGCGCTCGCGCAGATCGGCCTGCTGCCGGTCGCCGGTGGGCTCGCCGCCGTGGTCGCCCAGGCGTCGAGCGGCCACCTCGCGCCGGTCTCGACCGGGCTGCTCGCCAAACTCTGGGACCTGCTCACCGCGAAGCCCGCCGCCACGATCACCGCCGGTGCGACCGCGGCGGCGGCCATCGCGGCCACCGTCGTCCTGCTCCCGCCGCCGACCCCCCAAGATCCACCCACGGCTGATCCGCCCGTGGTCGGTTCCGGCCCGACGGTCTCGGCCGCTCCGTCGTCACCCGCGCCTTCTCCCACGAGTACGCCCAGCGCCGCGACCGGTCAGATCTACCTCGCGCCGGGCGGCGACGACGGCGGCGACGGAACCCAGGCACACCCGTACGCCACCCTGGCCAAAGCGGTCTCGGTCGTCCGGCCGGGTCAGACCATCGTCGTCCGGGGCGGCACCTACCGCCCGACCGAGTCCGTCGAGATCACGACGAACGGCACCGCGCAGAAGCGCATCACCCTGACCAACGCCGCCGGAGAGCGTCCCGTCTTCGACGCGACCGCCGTCCCGCACACCGACTGGTTCGTGACCCAGCGGGCCGCGTACTGGACCGTCCGGGGGCTGGAGATCCGCAACGCGCCGACCCACGCGTACGTGTGCGTCGCCTGCCGTTCGACCGTCTTCAGCGGACTGTCCTTCCACGACAACAAGGGCACCGGCCTGATGCTGCGCGACAACGGCACGACCGGCAACCAGGTGCTCGACAGCGACTTCTACCGCAACCACGACGCCGGCGGGGCGGCCGACGGGCTCGCCTTCAAATACGGCTCGGGCACCGGCAACACCGTACGCGGCTGCCGCTTCTGGTCGAACGTCGACGACGGCTTCGACCTGCACGAGTTCTCCTCACCGGTGACCGTCGACCGCAGCTGGGCGTACGCCAACGGCCAAGACCTGTGGCACGACGCGTCGCAGGCCGTGATCGGCTCCGGCAACGGCTTCCGGCTCGGCGGCGGCGATCCCGCCCCGGCCGTCGCCCACGTCGTCACCAACAGTGCGGCCTGGGACAACGTCGGCTACGGCTTCACCGAGAGCGCCAACCGGGGCGCCCTGCGGTTGAGCAACAACACGGCGTACCGCAACGCCAAGGACGGGTTCGCGTTCTTCTATTCCTCGGCGCAGTTCTCGCACAACCTCGCGCTGGCCAACAACCGGGACGCCGTGCTGGCCGACTCCGCCGTCGAGAACGGCAACTCCTGGAACCAGTCCGGCTGGACGACGAGCACGCTGCGCCAGAGCGATCCGCGTACGGCGCAAGGGCCACGCCGCTCCGACGGTCGACTGCCCGCGACCGATTTCCTCACCAACACCCGGGATCCGGCGATCGGCGCCCCGATGAGGACCTCATGACCGGACTCCGCGTGGCCGCCTGCCAGACGCCCGAGATCCTCGGCGACGTCGACGCCGCACTGACCTGCGTCGAAGACTTCGCCCGCCGGGCCGGCGACGCCGACCTGCTGCTGTTCCCGGAGTGCTTCCTGCAGGGCTACCTCGTCGAAGCCGACCACCTGACCCGGTACGCCCTCGACCTGCGCTCCGCCGAGTTCGCAGCCGTGTGCCGCCGCCTCGCGCCGATCCGGCCCACCGTGGTCCTCGGCGTCATCGAACGTCGCGAAGACCGGTTGCTCAACTCGGCTGTCGTCCTCGACCGAGGCGAACTGTCCGGCTGCTACCGCAAGACGCATCTCGTGCCCGGCGAGGCGCTCTTCGATCCCGGCGACGCCTACCCGGTCTTCGACCGCAACGGCGTACGCTTCGGGATCAACATCTGCTACGACGCCCAGTTCCCCGCAGCCGCCGCCGCGGTCGCCGCCCAAGACGCGGACGTGCTGCTGCTGCCGACGCAGAACATGATGCGTCGCGAGAACGCCGAGCGGTGGAAACCCCGGCACAACGAGATCCGCCGTCAGCGCGTACGCGAAACCGGGATGTGGCTCGTCTCCGCCGATGTGACGGGGGAGCGCGGCTCAGAACGCGTCGGTTTGGGCCCGACCTGCGCGATCAACCCGGCAGGGGAAGTCGTCGCCCAAGTGCCCCCGATGACGGTAGGTCACATCGTCGTTGAGATCTCGCGCCGATACCAGGTGCCCGGCTGACCGCCGACGTTCGCCGGATCGGCTGGGCCGACAGCGACGAATCCGGCCTTGACCAGCACCTTCTGCGACGCGATATTCCGCAGCGACACGGCTGCCCGCACGGTGTGCAGCCCGTACCGGTCCACCGCGAGCGCGCAGACCTCCCGAACGGCCGCCGTCGCCACGCCCCGGCCCGTGACGTGCTGCGCGACCCGGTAGCCGAGGTCGGCGGCACCGTCCTCGAAGTCCACCAGATTGACCCGGCCCACGACCGAACCGTCGTCATCGACGAGCACGTGAAAAGCGCAGACGCCCGCCTTCTGCTCGGCCAGCAAGGCGTCGAACCGGGCGTCGAACTCGGCGAAGTAGTCGTCGCCCCGGTCCGTGATCGAGGTCGCGAAGTAGGCGCGATTCGCCACCTCGAAGGCCAGTACCGCCGGGGCGTGACCGGGGTCCAGCTGCTGCAGTTCGGGCATCGCCCGACCGTACCCGGGCCGTGCGCCGAGATCACGCGGGTTTCCCGCGCGGGATGCATGAAATGGCCGTTTCGTAACGTACGTACGGCTCGTTACCAAGGCGATGAACGCCACAGTGGAGACGAAGACGCAGAAAGCCCGCCTGCTCACGATCTTCGTCGCACTCATGTTGTGCGTACTGCTCGCCGCCCTGGATCAGACGATCGTGGCGACCGCGCTGCCCACCATCGTCGGCGACCTCGACGGGCTCGACCACATCTCGTGGGTGGTCACGGCGTACCTGCTGACCTCGACGGTCACCCTGCCGCTGTACGGCCGCATCGGCGACATCTACGGTCGCAAACCGGTCGTGATCTTCGCGATCGCCGTGTTCCTCATCGGATCAGCCCTGTGCGGCTGGTCGCAGACGATGACGCAGCTCATCGCCTACCGGGCGGTGCAGGGCGTCGGCGCGGGCGGGTTGATGGTGCTCGCCCAGGCCATTCTCGCCGACCTCGTGCCGCCTCGGGATCGCGGCCGCTACATGGGCTTCATCGGCGCGGCCTTCGGCGTCGCGTCGGTCGCCGGGCCGCTGCTCGGCGGCTACCTCACCGATCACGCCAGCTGGCGGTGGGTGTTCTACATCAACCTGCCGCTCGGGGCGATCGCCCTCGCGATGATCGCCGTCGTGCTCAAGCTGCCCGCGCCCACCTCCCGGTCGCGAGTGGACTATCTCGGCGCCGCGCTGCTCTCGGCCGCGGTGACCGGTCTGGTCCTCGTCACCTCCTGGGGCGGCAGCGAGTACGCCTGGAGCAGCGCACAGATCCGCTGGCTGATCGCAGCGACCGTCGGATTCACGGTGTTGTGGCTGGTCAGCGCCCGATTCTCGGCGCAGCCCATCCTGCCGCTGCGGCTGTTCCGGGATCGGACCTTCGCCCTCGCCTCCGTCGCCAGCATCGCCGTCGGCGTGGCGATGTTCGGGTCGATCAGTTACCTGCCGATCTTCATGCAGGTCGTCACCGGGGCGAACGCCACGAACTCGGGGCTGCTGATGCTGCCGCTGGTCGCCGGCATCCTCGTGACCGCCATCGCATCCGGCCAGCTGATCAGCCGGACCGGGCGGTACAAGGCGTACCCGATCGCGGGCGCCGTGCTCACCGGGCTCGGGCTGTGGCTGCTGTCCACCCTGGACGAACACAGCACCCGGGCGCTGATCAGCGCGTACATGGTCGTCATCGGGCTCGGCATCGGCCTGATCATGCAGGTGCTGGTGCTCGTCGTGCAGAACTCGGCCGACCGCGCCGACCTCGGCGTGGCCACCTCCGCCGTCACCTTCGTCCGCCAGGTCGGCGGCGCACTCGGCGTGGCCGTCTGCGGATCGCTGTTCACGACGCGGCTGTACGACGCGATCGCCCGCGAGCTGCCCGGAGTCTCCGTCACCGGCGGCGTCGGCTCGCTGACCCCCGCCCGGCTGGCCGAACTGCCCGACGCCGTACGCGCCGGGGTCGCCCGCGCGTTCGCTGACGCGCTGCCCCCGATCTTCCTCGCCCTGGTGCCGCTGCTGATCGTGGCGCTGATCTGCGTCAGCGTGCTGCCCGCCGTGTCTCTGCGTACGCACGACGCCCACACCCCGGTCGTCGAGGCCGCCCACGCCTTGACCGGACTGGTCCGCACAGCCACGGGTACGCCGCTGGCCCAGGTGCGGCTGAGTCTGCTGGCCGCCGGCGGGGAGCTGCTCGCCACCGCCGTCAGCGACGCGAACGGGACGTTCACCGTCGGCGCGCCGCGCCCGGGGAGTTACGTGCTGGTCGCCGCGGCCGGCGGATACCGCCCCGACGCGTCCCGAGTGCAGGTCGCTGCCGCGGCGTATCACGAGATCGTCTTGACGGGAGCGGCGACGCTGGCCGTGGCCACGCGCGTGCCGGGTGCCGCCGCGAACCTCACCGACGACGCGGGGCGGCAGGTCGCGACGGCGCGGGCGGACAGCGCGGGCCGGATCGTGCTGGAGCGGCTCGAAGGCGGAACGTACACGCTGACCGTGACGGCCGACGGGCATCTGCCCGCCGCCCTGACGATCAGCTTGGCTCCGGGCGACACAGTGGAGCGTGAGCTGGCGCTGCGCCGTGCGGCGACCGTCGCCGGGACCGTACGCGCGCCTGACGGCAAGCCGCTGAAGGACGCCCTGGTCGTCGTGCTGGACGCGGCCGGAACCGTGCGCGGCAGTACGCATACGGACGGTACCGGCGGCTTCGCCGTCGACGACCTGACCGACGGCGCCTACACGGTGGTGGCCAGCGGCTACGGACCGGCCGCCATCGGAGTACGCGTCGACGGGCCGGGCCGGATCGATACCCAGATCACGTTGCGCCCGGAAGCCGGCCGGCACGCCGATCAGCCGCACGCGGGCTGGCACGCCGTCGCCCCAAGCCAGCCCATCACCGTGTCGTCATGACCCGCTGCCTGCCCGACTCGCTCGGCGCTACCCGCTCGGCGCGCTACTCGCTCGGCGCGCTCGCGTTTTCGGCGCTGGATCAGGGTTCCGGGTCGAATCATGACGCATGATTCGACTTAGGTCCCTGATCCAGCGCTTATCTGGCTAGGGGATGGTGAAGCCGTCGGCGTACACGCCGGGGCGGACGGGTCGCTCGGCGACGACGCACGCCTGTTCGCCGGGCCAGAACCAGCCCGCCGAGCGGGCGAGGTCACCCCAGACGTCGAGCTGGGCGTCGAGCGCCGGGCCGAAGTCGGCCAGGCCGAGTTGCCGCCACACGTCGTAGTACGCGATCCAGTGCGACTCCTGCTGGCCGAACCAGCAGACCGGGCTCGGCTCGCCGAGCGACTGTTTCGCGGGGGCGGCGTACGCCCGGATCAGCTGGAGGAACAGCTCGTCGCGGACATGCTTGCGCAGGATCTCGACGAACGGCACGCCGAAGTCGATCGCGCGGTCGACCGGGTGATCCGGCCACGGCTCGCCCTTCTTGCGTTTGGGCGGCTTCGGGTCGAACGCCGGAGTGTCGATCCGATCGTCCATCCGCCAGCGCAGCCGGGCCACCACGGTCGCCAGGTCGCTGGCCAGTGGGGGATCGGCGTCGGGCGGGGGAGCCGTGATCCAGGCGTACAGGCCGGCCAGGGTCGGCAGCTCACGGACGAGCGGCTGGGCTTCCCGAGGCGATCGGACCCAGACGAACTCCGGCCGGGAGCGGCCCATCGACGCGTACACCTTGGTGAGCGCGTGTTCGGCGGAGGATCGATCGGCCGGGCCGCAGGCGAGGCCGACGTGCAGCCATTCGTCGCGGATGTCAGCGGCCAGCTTCCAGGAGGCGGCACGAAGGTGCCGCGGCGCGGTCATACCGCGAGGGCGCGCACGCCCTTTCGCATGAGGCGAATCATAGGTTCGATCATCGCACGCCGTGGCAAGCGTGTTTCGCCCGCGTGCCCTGTCGTGCGCGGATCCGATCTTGGCGTTAGCGTCACGGGGTCAAAGTGAACCCCCGATGAAGGGAACGTGACGTGACTTCACGATCCTGGCGCTCACCGCGCCGCGTCCTCACCACGTCGCTGGTGGCGGCCGCTCTGGTCGCCGTGGGCGGGCTGGCCTCCGCGGCGACCCCGCAGCCGGCCATCAAGACCATCACCCCGAAGTACGCCGAGCAGGTCACCAACATCGACGTCCTGCGCCAGCAGCTTCGCAACTACTACGGCGACCCGCTCGGCAGTGGCATCGCCGCTGACGACGGCAACTACGCCGAGGAGGCCCGCAAGGTCGCGTCGGCCGGCCGGCGGTGGCTGGACGTCATGCGGCACAAGCCGGGCGGCCCGAAGGCGATCGTCCTCGACGTCGACGACACGACGTTGCTGACCTGGAACTACGAGGTGTTCAGCAACTGGGCGTACAACCCCACGACCAATGGGCAGTTCGTCACCGAGCAGCGGTTCCCGGCCGTCTTCGGCATGGTCGACCTCGTCCGGTACGCCCAGGAGCAGGGTTACGCGGTCTTCTTCCTGACCGGGCGGCCGCTGGCTCAGGAGGCGGCCACGCTGGGCAACCTGACCTCGGACGGAGTCGGCGTCGACGCGGGCTACCCCGCCCCGACGACGCTGGTCAACGGCGAGGACGGGCTGTTCACGAAGCCGCCGGTCGCCCAGTACCCGGACTATCTGCAGGCGGCCTGCGCGGGCGACACCAACGGCTCCTGCACCACGGTGCACTACAAGTCGGCGACCAGGGCGCACATCGAGTCGCTGGGCTACGACATCGTCGCGAACTTCGGCGACCAGTTCAGCGACCTGGAGGGCGGGTACGCCGACCGCACCTTCAAGCTGCCGAACCCGAACTACTTCCTGCCGTGAGCTGACTCGCGGCGTACGCGGGCGGGCCGGGAGTCTCCGGTCCGCCCGTTCGTCGTTCGTAGACATCGATGCATGGAAATCATGTCGCGGGGTGCGACACGGTCCGCGTCGTGCGGCTGTCGAGAACTCCGCGACAGCGATAACGGCTCCGTAACGCTCGCCTCGCTTGCGGGCTGCCCGGCAAGGCCCGCGTAGCCGCAGGCAGATGGCTTGGCGATCGCCGATGCGGCGGCGACCAGAGGCCGATTCGACGCTGTTGACAGCGATGTTCGTCACTGCCGAAGATGTGGCGCATCGTCGTGGGTGCAAGTTGCATCGGCGGCGCCGACAACCGAAGACCGTCGGCACGGGGGCCGCGCGATGTCAGGTGATCCCCGCGCCGATGGGCCGATTCGGGTGCTGTGCACCCGGTCCTGGGGAGGATTCGGCCTTGCGAAACCAGAGCCGTCGCTGGCTGTTGGCCGGCGCACTGAGTGTCGTCATGATCATGGGTTCGGGTGTGCCGGCGTTCGCCACACCGTCGAGTGCCCAGCAGACCGCCGATGATCCCGGCGGGTTCTGGGATCCGGTACGCCGCCTGTTCGGGGCGACCTCCGCGCCACGGCCCAAGGAGCCGCCGAAGTCGGTCGACCTCAGGCTGGACGGGGTGCCGCACGACGACCCGGCGACGAAGGGCACGGCGTGGGCGCCGGCCAAGCGGGTCAAGGAACTGACCGCCCGGCGTACGCAGAACGGGCGGTTCTATCAGCTGTCGGACGGCCGGATGCAGGCCGAGGTGTCGCAGACCCCGCTCAACTACCGCGACGGCCGTACCTGGAAGCCGATCGACCTCACGGTTCGGCCCGGCTCGGGCGGATGGGCGTACCAGAATGTCGCGAATGCCTTCACCTCGCGCTTCGGTGACCGCAGCGACAAGCTGGTGCGGTTCGAGTCCGGCGGCCGGCACATCGAGCTGGGTCTGGCGGGACTGCCCGCCGACCTGACGCCGAAGGTCGCCGGCCCGACCGTCACGTACCCGGGCGCGGCGTCCGGCGCGGACGTCGTGTACGAGGTGACCTCGACGACGCTGCAGGAGGACTTCGTCCTGGCGAAGGCGCCGGCGGAGCCGTTCGCGGTGACGCTGTCGATCAAGACCGGCGGGCTGATCGCACGCCAGGCGGCCGACGGGTCGATCGAGTTCACCGGGCCGGACGGCGGCCGGGTGCTGTTCGTGATGCCCGCGCCGTACATGTTCGACTCGAAGGACGACGCGAAGTCCGATGTCGGCAAGACGATGTCGCGCAAGGTGGCGCAGATCCTGACCCAGCACGGCTCGACGGCCGAGATCACGATCGTGCCGGACGCGGCCTGGCTCGCCGACGCGTCCCGGAAGTATCCGGTGACGATCGACCCCACGATCAAGATCCAGCCGGTGCCGACGGACGGGCAGGACGTCGAGATCTACTCGGGAGCCCAGAACACGAACTACAACGACACCTACCAGCTGCGGGTCGGCACCGAGTCGGCCAACACGTGGCGGTCGCTGGTGCGGTTCCCGCTCACGGGCATCCCCGCCGGTACGCCGATCGACGACGCGCAGTTGCAGCTCTACTACTCGCAGACGCACTGGAGCTACTCGTACGACGTGGCCCTGGAAGCGCGGCGGGTGACCAGCTCCTGGGACGAGTCGACGGCGACGTGGGGGAGTACCAATACCGCGATGGCGGCCCAGCCCGCGGGGAACGTGATCGTGGTCGACGACGGCGACGCCGGAACCTCGTTCTCCGGCACGTGGCCGTACTCGGCGAACGCGCTGACAGCCAAGGCGATCGGCGCAGACTACCGGTACAACAACGACGCGACGGCCGGCAACACGCACACGTGGACGCCGACGATCACCGACGCCGGGGACTATCAGGTCGAGGTGCACTTCACGTCCGAGTCCGACCGGTCGACCGCGACCCCCTACACGGTGTACTACAACGGCGGGTCGAAGGCGTACACGGTGGACCAGACCGGCGCGGCCGACGGCGTGTGGAAGACGCTCGGCGTACACCCGTTCGCGGCGGGGACCACCGGCCGGGTCGTGCTCGGCGACGTGGCGAACAAGTCGGTGATCGCCGACGCCGTGCGCTTCACCAAGTGGGGCACCACCACGAAGAAGGCCGGCGTCTCCAGCGTGTGGAACAGCTTCCCGGTCCGCAACGTCGTGCAGGACTGGGTCAACGGCACGCAGCCCAACTACGGCTTCATGGTCAAGGCCGTCGACGAGGGCGACAAGGGCCGCGGCGGGCCGATCTACGAGGCGTCGGAGTACGCGTACGACAACAACCGGCGCGATTACAACCTGCCGAAGCTGGTCGTCACGTTCGGGCGGCCGGGCGTCTCGGTGGACGTGCCGACGACCATCACCGCGACCGGGGCTGCGCTGACCTGGCCGGCGTACGCCGACCCGACCGGGTCCGGTTCGACCGCGGACGACATCGTCGAGTACCAGGTCCACCGCAGCGTCTACCAGACCTTCGTGCCGTCGGCGGCGACCCTGGTCGCCCCGGTGTCGTCGGGGCTGCGGACCTACCAGGACACCACGGCGTCCCCGACCCCGACCGACGAGAACGATCCCCTCAAGCGGCACTTCTACTACTACATGATCGCGGTGAAGACCGCCGACGGGCAGGTGATCGCCGGGCCGACCCAGGGCGTGCTGCTGCCCAAAGCGGGCCGCATCACCAAGGTCTTCCGGGAGACGACGGCCAACCAGGTGCCCGACACGACGCTGTCGGCGGCGCAGCCCACGGCCAACGTCAACGTCTACGGCGGTGACCCGTACGTGTCACCGGGCAACAACTCCAGCGCGTACGGGGACACCCGGGGCCTGGTGAAATTCACCAACCTGGCGGGCGTACCGGGCAACGCGAACGTCGTCGACGCGCAGCTGGAGATGTGGAACACCGGCCTCTACCCGGGCGACGTGACCGACGGCAAGGCCGACGTGCACCGGCTCACCCGGGCCTTCGACGAGACCACCGCCACCTGGAACAGCGCCGCGTCCGGGACCGCCTGGACGACTCCGGGCGGTGACTACGACCCGACGGCCGAGTCCTACTTCGACGGTTTCACCAACGACCCCGAGTGGGAGTCGTGGACGGTCACCAACACCGTCAAGAGCTGGCTGACCACTCCGGCGTCGAACTACGGGTTCCTGCTCAAGATGCGCGACGAGGCGGTGTCGACCCAGCGCGCGATGCTGCTGTCCAGCGAAGGCGCCGAGCCGATGCTGCGCCCGACGCTGCGCGTCACCTACCTGGAACCCACCGCCGAGTCCACCTACTACGCGCCCGGCACCGCCGGGCTGATGGCGCCGGCCAGCACCTACCCGGTGACCGTCTCGGTCTCCAACCCCACCACCACGGCCTGGCCCGCGGCGAACTGGGAGCTGTCCTACCACTGGACGCTGCCTGACGGCACCGACGTCACGACCAGCGGCAACCAGGTCGCGACCGCGTTGCCGCGCGACATCACCGCCGGGTCGACGGCCGACGTGACCGCCACGGTCAAGACGCCCGCGTCGTCCGACGCGAACAAGCGGACCGACTACGTGCTCAAGTGGGAGCTGCACAACAAGACGACCGGTCAGTGGCTGTCCGCCTCCGCCGGCATCGCGGCGCTCGACCAGAAGGTCGCCGTCGAGGAACCCACGTCGGACCAGCTCGGCCTGGAGGGCTTCTACAGCTACGACGGGGTCGACACCGGCGCCGGGTCGGCGCTGATGAACAACCTGCACGCGGGCAACACCGTGTGGACCTACGACGCCCTGAGCAACCCGTCCCGGGGCATCTCGACGGTGCTGCGACTCGCGTACAACTCGCAGGACACCACCGACACGGTGACCGGGTACGGCTGGTCGCTGCAGGCCTCGTCGCCGCTGCGCCTGGGGTCGTCCCTGGACTTCCACCCGAATCCGAACCCGACGACCGTCAAACTCACCGACGGCGACGGAACCACGCACACCTTCAGCTGGAACGCGACGGCCAACGAGTGGACCTCGCCGAAGGGCGTGCACCTGTTCCTGCAGCAGCTCGTCACGTGCAAGGCGCAGACCGAAGCGGACCGCGCCTGGACGATGACCCGGCCCGACCGCACGGTCTTCTTCTACGACTGCGACGGGTACCTGTCGTCGATCGAGGACAAGAACGGCAACCTCATGACCTTCACCTATGAGGTTCGCCGCTCGCAGAACAAGCCGACCAAGTTCCTCAAGTACATCACCGACGCCACCGGACGCCAGGTGCTGACCTTGACCTACTGGGCCAAGGGCGACACGTACGACTACGTCGACGACACCACCTGGGCCAAGGTCACCGGGCAGAGCAACCTGACCAACCCGAAGATCATCGACCACGTCCGGTCCATCGTGGACATCGCCGGCCGTACGCTGACCTTCACCTACACCGACAAGGGCCTGCTCGGCGAGCTGATCGACGGTGCAGGATGGACCCAGCCGAAGGTGTTCGGGTTCCAGTACGACATGACGCAAGGCAACAAGAACGTCAAGCTCGTGAAGGTCGTCGATCCGCGCGGCCACGGCACCGCGCTTCGGTACTACGACCTGCCCGACGACGACCCGAAGTTCCACTGGGCGACCAAGGACTACACCGACCGGCTGGGCAACCCGATCGCGTTCGCCTACAGCGACCCCGACGGGCAGACGGGCGACAACATCACCACCGTGGTGGTCGACGCCGAGAACCACCCGGCCACCTTCCTCACCGACGGGTACGGCCGGACGTTCCAGACCACCAACGCCAAGAACCAGACGACCAAGCTCGGCTGGGACGGCGACCACAACGTGATCCGCCTCGAAGAGGCCGACGGTTCGGTGTCGACCTCGGCGTACGACCCGAAGACGGGATATCCGACCGAGTCGAAGACCGCCGAGCAGGTCAAGAACGGCTGGCCCGGCGCCACGTACGCGTACCAATCGGGGCTGACCGGGCACTGGGCCGACCTGATCGCCAAGCAGTCCTCCGAGGGCCGCCGCTGGACGTTCGGCTACGACCTGGAAGGCAACCTCACCAGCGCCACCGATCCGGCCGGTACCAGCACCCCGGCCGACGGCGACTTCACGACCGCCTACGAGTACGACACCTTCGGCCAGCTGACGAAGATCACCGACGCCAACGGCCACAGCACGTCCTTCGGCTCCTACGACCCCACGGGGTTGCCGAAGACGAGCACCGACGCGCTGACCCGGACGAGCACCAAGGCGTACGACGTGCGCGGAAACGTCGTGTCAGTGACCGACGCCAAGGGCAAGACCAGCACGTTCGGCTTCGACCTGATGAACCGTCCGCTGACCGCGCGGGTGCCTAAGAACGCGGCGACCGGTGACTTCCTCGTCAAACCGGCCCCGGTGTACGACGCCAACGACAACATCCTCGAATCCACCGCGGCCAACGGCGCTCTGACGACCGCCACCTACGACGCCGGCGACCGGACCACCGCCACGTTCGGGCCGAAGGACACCACCGGCGGACCGGACCGCAAGACCAGCTACGGCTACGACAAGGTCGGCAACGTCCTGACGGTGACCGAGCCGAACGGCAACCTCACCACCGACGCCAACGATTTCGTGACCCGCTACGCGTACGACGAGATCTACCAGAACACCACCATCACCGACGCCCGCAACGGCGTCATCAGCTACACCTTCGACAGCGTCGGCAACACCACGAAGGTGGTCGACCAGCTGAAGAACGCCACGGCGGACCCGGACGACTTCACCACGAAGGTCACCTACGACAGCGACGGCCAGGTGCGTACCTCGACCGACGCGGCCGGCTTCACCTCGAGCGTCGGCTACGACCACGACGGGCTGATGGTCACGACCACCGACGAGGAGAACAACCAGACCTTCCTGACGTACGACGCGCGTGGGCTGCTCGCCGAGGCCAAGGAACCGTACGACACGGTCGGCGGCGTCGTCGCGTACCACCTCACCCGGTACGAGTACGACCAGGTGGGCAACCGCACCAAGGTGGTCAGCCCGCGCGGCGTCGCCACCACCGACGATCCGGACGACTTCGCACAGGTCGCGGTATACGACGAACTCAACCGGATCAAGGAGCAGGTCCTCCCGTACGACAAGGACGACGCGTACTACACCGTCGGCGAGAAGATCCAGTACACCTACGACGAGGTCGGCAACCTGACCAAGGTCTCCCAGCCGACGTCGGGCAAGGTTCCGGGAGCGGCGGGCGCCCGGGTCGACTCCACCTACAGCTACCTGGACAACGGCTGGATCGCGTCGACCACCGACCCGTTCGGCATCTCGACGACGTTCGACTACAACCCGCTGGGTCAGCAGACCCGCCGAACCGTCACCGGGGCGGACGGCGGCCTCACCCACACGATGACGATGTCGTACTACCCCGACGGGAAACTGCAGAACCGGGCCGACGAAGGCGTACCGGTCGGCAGTGACGTGTCGCTGTGGGACAACACCGACGAGCACTACGTCACCACGGTGGGCGACTGGACGACGACCAGCCAGGGCACCGGATACGTCGGCACCGACTATGCCACGCACGCGCCCGGCACCGGGGCGAACAAGTTCACCTGGGTGCCGCCGAACCGCCACGCGAACGACGACTACGAGGTGTTCGTGCGGTACCCGGCGGTGGCCGGCGCGGCGACCGACGCCAAGTACACGTTGTTCGGTCAGACCAAGACCGTCGACCAGACCCAGCACGCCGGCGAGTGGGTCAGCCTCGGCACCTATCCCATGGTGATCCTGACCAACACCGACATGGTCACGCTGTCGGACAACGCCAACGGCGTCGTCGTGGCCGACGCCATCAAGTTCGTCCGCGACACCACCGGGGTGGTCGACAACGAGCGGCAGTCGTACACCTACACGTACGACGCCAACGGCAACCTCACGACGCTGAGCGACGGAAGCACCGGCTCTCAGATCGATCGCTACACGATGACCTACACGGGTCTCAACCAGTTGGCCGCGATGAACGAGGTCGACGCCGGCGCGGTGCAGCACACCTCCACCTACGACTACGACGCCAACGGTAACGTGACCAAGCGGACCTTCGACGCGCTCATCGACGAGTTCGCGTACGACGCCCGGGACCTCGTCACAAGCGCGAAGAACCTTGCCCAGGCCGGCGATCCGAACCCACGGATAAGCGCGTACACCTACACGCCCCGCGGCCAGCTGGCACACCAGACCAAGCCTCTCGGCGGGAACGTCGACTACACGTACTTCGCCGACGGGCGGCTGCGCCACCTCGCCGAGAACACTGGCACGCCCGGTCGCCTGATCGCCGAACACACGCTCAAGTACGACCTCAACGGCAATCCGTCCGAGGACGTCGCGCGGCTGATGAACGCCGACGACACCAGCGCGTACCTCGACCGGACCTTGACCTATCAGTACGACCCGCGTGATCGGGTCACCCAGGTCACCAAGGGCACGGACCGGACCGAGAAGTACGTCTACGACGCGAACAGCAACATCCTCACCGAGGAGTTCGCGGAGCCCGGCGGGAAGAAGAGCACCACCGCCAACTTCTACGACCGCAACCGGTTGACCAAGACCATCGGCGGGTCGCCGAACGACGACGGCACCACCACCACGACCTCGTCCTTCTACTACTACGACCCGTTCGGCCGGACCGAGCAGATCCGGTCCACGTCGATCGTCAGCGGCGGCGATCCCGGCGAGCCGTCGAACAGCTTCAGCGGGTACACCTACGACGGCTTCGACCGCAAGATCCGGAACGAGGTCTCCTACTTCCGGTATCAGTCCATCACCGACTACGCGTACGACACGCTGAACCGCACGACCTCCACGAGCCGGAAGATCTACGGCGCGAGCGACACCGGCGCGCAGTTGGAGGGCCAGGCCGACACCACCATCCGGTACATGGGCGCCAGCGACCTGGTGCTGTCGGAACAACGGACCGCCGGTGTCGCCACGAGCACCACGAGCACCACCGCCTATCGGTACGGCGCCGGCAGCGAGCGGATCTCGCAGACCGTCACCGCGAACGACGGCGGACCCACGGGCGAGTTCAACTACGTGCACAACGCCCGCGGTGACGTCGAAGCGATCACCGACACCAGCGGCAACACCCGGGCCACCTACGGGTACACCGCGTACGGCCAGGACGACGCCCCGATGTTCACCGGGGTCGACAAGCCCGACTCCGCCGACCTGCTCCGCGTCAAGCGGCCGGTGAACCTCTACCGGTTCAACGCCCAACGGTGGGATCAGGCCAGCGGCACCTACGACATGGGATTCCGCGACTACTCGCCGACCGCGTCGCGATTCCTCACGCCCGACTTCTACACCGGCGCCCTGGCCGACTTCCAGCTCGGCATGGGTGCGGGCACCGCCAACCGGTACCTGTTCGCCTCCGGCAACCCCGTCGGCAACTTCGAGGTCGACGGCCACTTCTCGATCCCGAACTGGCTCAAGCAGGTCGGCGGGTTCTTCAAGGGACTCGGCGAGCAGGCCTGGGCGACCGTCACCGGACTGTGGGACTTCGGCGCCGCGGTGGTCGGCTGTTTCCCCTGCGGCGAGCAGATCAGCGAGCTGTGGAACTACGCCGGCGACAACCCGGGCGAGTTCTGGGGTGGCGTCTGGCACAGCATCTGGGATCCGATCGCCGACGACTGGAACCGGGGCAACTACGGCGAAGCCATCGGACGTGCGGTGTTCTCCGTCGCCGAACTCGTCTTCGGCGGCAAGGGCATCGCGAAGATCAAGAACGTCATTCGGGCGCGTCAGGCAGCCAAGGCCGCCGAAGCGGCGGTGATGGCCAAGCGGGCCGCACGGATCGCGCAACTGCGGATCAACAAGATCGTGGGCGATGCGGCCGAGAAGGCGCTGGGCATCCCGGCCCGGGGCAAGAAGGCGGTCCGATCGCTCTCGGGTGAGGCGGCCCGCCGGTTCCCGGACTACAACGCCAAACGGCGAACCGTGGTCGAGGTCAAGGCCGAGGACACCGTCGACTTCACTGGTCAGACCCTCGACTTGATACTGTACGGCGAGTCGGTCGGCAAGATCCCGGTGTACATCGTGCGCCAGGACGCGATCATCACGACGGCCATGCGCACGGCTCAGCAGCTGCGGCTCATAAGGATCTACAAATGGCTACCGCCCTTGCACATGTGATGCGCCAGATGACGGAAGATCTCGCGGCCGCCGGGGTGCAGGTCAAGCACCCCGGCGACCTCACCACCCTGGAGGATCTGCCCAAAGCCGCCGTCCCGGTCCTCATCCGCTGGATCGACGAGCTCGGGACGGCGGACCTGCCCGATCGGGACCGGTGGTACCTGTGGGACGCCGTCGCCCGGGCGTTGACCGTCCGGGCGGCCCGGCCCGACGCCGGACCCGCCCTGGTACGCCTCTTCCGCGACCCGCGGCTGCCGGAGGGGTACAAGTGGACGGTCGGCAACGCGCTGGACCAGGCCGCCGACGCCGCCCTGCTCGACGAGATGCTCGAGCTGGCCACCGATCGAGGCTATCGGGGCGCCCGGCAGATGGTCGTGCAGGCGCTGGGCCGGATCGGTCAGGGCGCGCGCCGGGAAGAGGTCATCGACGCGCTGATCGGCGAACTGGACGACGACGACGTAGTGGCCTTCGCCATCACCGCCCTGACGAAGCTCAAGGCCACCCGGGCGGTGGAGCAGATCGGCCGGCACGTGGACAGTCCCATTCCGATCGCGAAGAAGGCGGCCCGGATCGCGGTCGCCAAGCTCGGCCGGTAGCGAGTCCTACAGGTAGAGGTGCAACCCTTCCTTCATCTGGTCGGGCGTATACGTCAGGGTGCCGCGCTGACCGAGCGTGATCCCGTAGAACTTCTCCATCTTCGGCACGTGCTCCACCGTGAACGGGAAGACGCAGTCGGGCCCCTTGGTGACGCCGTCGCCGAGGGTGCCGACCGCGACGATCGTGCCTTCGGGGTCACTGACCACGATCTGGGTGCCCTGCGCGATGTCGCCGTACATCTCGTTGCCCGAGCAGGCCGCGCCGTCCTTCGTGCCGCTGCCGGACAAGGTCAGGTCGCCGTTGACGGTGAAGTCGTCGTGGCGCAGCTTCCACACGACCGCTCCCGCGGTGGCCGTCCCGGCACAGCACAGGAAGAGCGCGGCGGCGACGCCGATCGCCACCCAGATCGGCCACGTACGCCGCCCAGACGGAGGCGAGGTGACCGGTTCGACCGGGTCTTCGCCCAGCTCAGCTGGGGTGAGCGGGTTCTCGCTCATCCTCCCACCGTAGCGGGCACGGGTTGATGTGCGCGGATACTCGGCAAACCCGGTTCCGCGTACCATGCGCGTATGCCGGAGATCGTGCAGCTGCTCGCCTCACCGGTCCATCGATTCGAGGGACGGCCTCAGGACGGGCCGGCTCCCGCTCCAGTGGGCGAACTGGTCGCCGAGGTACGCCTGCGCGCCGGTCTCGGCATCGTCGGTGATCGCTATTTCGGGCATCGGGCGCACCTCGACGCCGCGGTGACCGTGATCGCGCAGGACTCGCTGCCGCCCGGCGCCGACCTGACCCACGTACGCCGTAACGTGCTGCTGGCCGGGGTGGCCGTCGACGACCTGGTGGGCTCCATCCTGGTGCTGGACAGCGGCGACGGCCCGGTACGCCTCCGGGTGAACCGCCCGGCCAACCCGTGTGCCTGGATGGACGTGACGATCGGGCCGGGCGCCCGGGATCAGTTGCGGGGGAGAGGCGGCATCCGGTGTACGCCGCTGACCGACGGTGTCCTGCGGGTCGGCCCGGTCCTCGTCGAGATCATCCCGTCTGAGGAGGAGATCATTCCACCGGAGGACTGACGCCGACTCAGGGGCGCAGCGTGTCGACCCGGGCCACCGCCGCGTCGATCTGCGCCATCGTCAGGTCGCCGCGCTTGACCCGGTTCACCGCCACATCGAGGATCTCGGTGACGATCCGCGGGTTGTAGACCTGCTGATTGGCGTACACGAGGAGGTCGACGCCGGCCTGGACGGCCAGGGTGAACGCCTCGTCCGTGCCGTACTTGGCGGTGATGCCCTTGGCCTGCATGTCGTCGCTGACGACCGGCCCGGTCCAGCCGAGGTCGCCGCGCAGGAGATCGTTGACCGCCTTGCGGGACAACGACATCGGCTTGTCCGGGTCGAGCTGCCGGTTGAGCAGATGGGCCACGAGCACCGAGTCGGCGGTGCCGGCGGCGATGAGCCGCTGGAACGGGACCAGGTCGCTGCGTTTCCACGTGCCGGTGACGTCGACGACGTCGAAGTCGGTGTTGCCGGTCGCGCTGCCGAACCCGGGGAAGTGCTTGATCGAGGTCTTGATCTTGCTCGCCCGGTGGACCTTGATCTCCTCGGTGGCGTTGGCGACCACCACGTCGGGGTCGGCGGAGAAACTGCGGCCGAGCTTGGCGATCGCCGGATTGTTCGGGTTCGTGGCCAGGTCGACGACGGGTGCGTAGTTCATCGTCACGCCGACCGACGTCAGGCTGCGTACCATTCCCTGGGCCCAGGCCGTGGTGTGCGCGGCCTGGTTGATCGCGCCGACCTGGGCCTGCGACTGGCTGGCGGGAAAGCCGTTGCCGGGATTGAGGCGGGAGATCCGCCCACCCTCCTGGTCGATCGAGACGATGAGTGGTCCCGGCGCGGCCTCCCGCAGGGTGGTCACGAGCTTCGTGACCTGGTCGGGTGAGGTGATGTTGCGCGGCTGGCCGGTCAGCTGGTCGGTGTCGAACAGGATGACGCCGCCGATGTGCTGCTCCCGGATCGCCTTGACGATCCAGTCGTCGGGGCTGACGCTCTGGCCGCGAAAGCCGACCACCAGCAGGCTGGCGACCTTACGCCGGAGCGCGGCCTCGTCAAGCCCGGTGGCGGTCGGCGTGGGGCTGGCCGGACCGGGTGTGGTGGCCGTGGGGGAGCCCGCGGGCGCGCCGTTCGAGCCGCAGGCGGCGGCGGACAGGCTCAGGCCCGCCGCGGTCAGCAGGTGACGGCGGCTCAGTCCCATCACGCCAAGGTAGCCCAGCCGCGCACCAGGCGTGGCTCGTTCGCGCGGGCTTGGTCGCCTTGCCGTCGAGTCACAGCTTCTCGCCTTCGCCGGCGTCGCGCTCGGCCAGGCCTTCCTCCACGGGTACGCCGTTTCCGGCTGATCGCCGGGTGGCCGCGACGGTACGCGAGCCGCCACCGGCCGTTCAGCCCTTCCCGGCGTACGGTTCCCGCGCCCGCCGAAGGATCTGGCCGTCCAGATCTGCGCCTTCACCGATCCCACCATCTTCAATCTTCGCGACGGCCTGGCGGTCGCCGACACCGAGCAGTTCGCGCCGGGCATGGGCATGGCAGACTCGGACCGCGGCAGCGGCCGCCTCAACCTCGTCGACGTCCGCAACAACTACTTCGTGGACACCCGCATCCAGCCGTACTCGGCCGACCTCGGGCAGATCTACATCTCCACCATCGCCGCGCGGCGGGAAGCGCCAGGTGCGACCGGGGACGTGTATCTGACGGTGTTCGTCGACCAAGATCGGGACAAGGTCGTCGACTTCGGCGAGTACGAGTATCTCGTGCTCGACTATCCGGCCTGAGCGCCTTGGCGCCGAAAACCGGATGACGGCTCTCCGGGCGGCGTGCCACGATGCGGCCATGCAGCCAGCGCCGACCGTACGCATGATGGGCCCCTTCCCGGGGCCATCGGTCGTGCGCTGACACATCCGACGACAGACCCCGCGGCGGCGGGGTAGCTCGGCGTACGCGGGTCAGGGTGAAAGGACCCGCCATGGGACGCCGTTATGTCACCACCGCCATTCCCTACGTCAACGCCGAACCGCATCTCGGGTACGCCCTCGAACTGGTGCAGGCCGACGTCCTGGCCCGGCACGCGCGCCGAGCCGGGCACGAGGCGCGACTGCTGACCGGCACCGACGACAACGCCCTGAAGAACGTGGTCGCCGCCCGCGCAGCCGGGGTGGACACGCGTACGTTCGTCGATGGCAACGCCGCCAGATTCGCCGCGCTCGCCGAACCGTTGCAGGTCGCGTACGACGATTTCGTGCGGACCAGCGCCGACGCACGGCACATCGACGGCGTAGCCCGGTTGTGGGCGGCGTGCGCCGCCCGGGGCGACTTCTACCGCCGTTCGTACTCCGGCCTCTACTGTGGGGGCTGCGAGCAGTTCTACGCCCAGGTGGACCTGGTGGACGGCGTCTGCCCCGAGCATGGAGTCGCGCCGGAGCCGGTGACCGAGTCGAACTGGTTCTTCCGCCTGTCCCGCTATCAGGACGAGGTGCTCGCGGCCATCGAGTCCGGCCGTGTCCGGGTCGAACCAGCGGCCCGGCGCAACGAGGTGCTCGCCTTCCTGCGTGGCGGCCTGTCCGACATCAGCGTCTCGCGACCGGCGGCCCGCTCCGGCGGCTGGGGCATCCCGGTGCCCGGCGATCCCAGCCAGACCGTCTACGTCTGGTGGGACGCGCTCGGCAACTACGTCACCGCGCTCGGCTACGAATCCGAGCGGTACCGGCGTTGGTGGACGGAGTCCGACGAGCGCATCCATGTCATCGGCAAGGGCATCGTGCGGTTCCACGCCGTCTACTGGCTGGCTCTGCTGCTGTCGGCCGGTCAGCCGCTGCCCACCACCATCCTGGTCCACGACTATCTCACTCTGAACGGGGCGAAGATCAGCAAGAGCGCGGGCGCCACTGTGGACCCGCTGCGGCTGATCGGCCGCTACGGCTCCGACGCCGTGCGGTGGTGGCTGCTGCGCGACGTCGCCCGGCTGGGCGACACCGACTTCACGACCACGCGGCTGATCGACCGGGCCGACCGCGACCTCGCCAACGGCCTGGGAAACCTCGTCCATCGCACCACCACACTGGTACGCAAGCACTTCGGCGCGACGCCACCGGGCGGGGCCGGTGGACCGTTGACCGCAGCGCTCGGCGTACTGCCGGACCAGGTGAGCCGGGCGCTCGGTGTCGGCGACTTCCGGTCGGCCACCGGCACCCTCTGCTCGGCCGTCGAGCAGGCCAACCGGCACATCGACGCGACCCGGCCGTGGCAGCTCGGCGACCGGGACTCCGCGGCCAAGAGCGCCGTGCTGGCCGACCTGCTGTCCGCCTGCCGCCTGATCGCCGCGGAACTCACGCCGTTCCTTCCCGACGGGGCTGCCCGCCTGCTCGCCCAGTGCGCGGGAGAGACGGCGGTACCGGCGTTCCCCCGGATCGGATAGGTTCAGCCCATGCCTCTCGCCGCTACCCCTCTCGAGGCCGTGGACCTCGGGTTCTACACCACCTTCGCGAAGATCGACGACGCCGCGCTGCTGGTGCTGGCGTTCCTCGGAGCGGTCGCGGTGCTCCTCCGCGTCCGCAAGAACGGTCTGCTCTCGACGCTCGCGGCGGTCGCCGGCCTCGCCTTCATCGGCCTGGCCGACCTGTACTGGCTGCTGCAGGACTTCGAAGTGATCACCGGGTCGAACGAGTTCGTCTGGGCGGCCAGCCGGATCGTGTTCGACCTCGGCATCGTGCTGCTGATCGCCGCGCTGGTGCTGCCCCGGGTCGGGGCGACCGGGCCGAAGCCGCCGGCTGTGCCGCCGGTCGGCGCCTGGCCGGGCCAGCCCGTCCCGCCGCAGGCTCAGCCACCGGCCTTCGGGGCGTACGCCCCGCCGCCCGCGCCGACGTCGCCGCCGGCCGGTTGGCCGCAGACCCCGCCGCAGCAGTAGGCCTCAGCGCGACCGCCGCAACAGGATCGCGGCCAGCTCGGCTCCGTGCGGGCCGAGCTGGCTGAACCGGCGGGCCACGGCCAGCTCCTCCTCGTGGGCGTACCCGGTCTCGCCTGCGTCCAGCCGTGCCTGGCGTACCTCGTGCGCGATCAGGATCCGCTGCCGCACCAGGGCGATGATCTCCAGATCGATCCGGTCGAGCCGGCCCTGCAACCCTGGCAGCGCCGGTTCGGCCACCGCCTGCGGCGTCATCGGCGTACCAGCAGATCATCGCGGTGCTCGCCGAGCAGCCCGTCGAGCTGTTGCCCCAGGACGCGTACGCCGTCGGCGGACAAGATGGACTCCGGGTGGAACTGCAGCGACCGGAATCGTGGACCACGCATCGCGAAGACCTCCCCGGTCGCCGGATCGCGGCTGACCGTGACAGGGCCGAGCCGATCGGCGTCGGCGCGGGCGACGAAGGTGTTGTAGAAGCCGGCGACAACGGGCACGCCGAACAGGTCGATCGCGCGCTGGCGGCCCTGGTTGGGCTCGGGCAGCCGGGTCAGCGGCAGGCCGAGGTGCCGGCTGAGGATCTGGTGACCCAGGCATACCGCCAGCAGCGGGCGCTCCTGGGCGACGAGCCGGGCAGCGAGCGTACGCAGGTGGGCGATCTTCGGGTCGCCGTCGTCGCGCGGATCACCCGGCCCGGGACCGAGCACCACGAGATCCCAGTCGTCCAGATCGGACACCGTGACGGCGGAGAACCGGCGGACGTCCACGTCGTGCCCGAGGTGACGCAGCTGGACGGCGAGCATCGCGGTGAAGGTGTCCTCGGCGTCGACGACGAGTGTGCGCCACTGCGGCACCCGCAGCCCGGGCCGGTCCCCGAACCAGAAGCGGGCCAGCCCGGCGTTGCGGCGCCGCAGCTCGGCGTCGAGCTCGGGCGGGGGAGTCCACCGGGCCGTCGGGCGTACCGGATCGGTGATGGACCGCAGGGCGGTGAGGAATCCGGCGGCTTTCGCGTGCGTCTCGGCGACCTCGCCGTCCGGATCGGAGTGCCGGACCAGCGTCGCGCCGACGCTGAACGTCAGGTCGCCGTCCGGTCCGAGGTCGGCGGTGCGGATGACGATCGCCGAGTCGAGCCGCCGGCCCGGTTCGGCCAGGGCCAGCACCCCGCTGTAGTAGCCGCGGCCGGTGGCTTCGCGACGCTGGATGACCCGGCAGGCGTTCTCGACGGGGCTGCCGGTGACCGTGGGGGCGAGCAGCGTCTCGCGCAGGATCTGCGGCAGCGGCAGCGAACTGGACCCGGCGATGTGGTACTCGGTGTGGGCCAGCCGGGCCATCGGCTTGAGCCGGGGCCCGAGCACCGTCCCACCGTCCGGGCAGATCCGGGCCATCATCTTCAGTTCCTCGTCGAGCACCATGTACAGCTCGTCGGTCTCCTTGCGATCGGCGAGGAAGCGGCGCAGCCCGGCCGGGTCGGGCCGCTCGCCGGGATAGCGGTAGGTGCCGCTGATCGGGTTCATCGTGACCTGGTCGCCGTCTATCCGGACGTGGCTCTCCGGGCTCGCGCCGACGAGCGTACGCCCGCCGACACAGACCAGGAACGTCCAGTAGACCCCGTTCTCCTGACGCAGCAGCCGCCGGAACAGGCTCAGCGCCGACTCGGCTGAATGGTCTTTCACTTGAGCCCGGTATGAACGCCGGATGACGAAATTCGAGCCTTCTCCCGAACCGATTTCGGTGGCTATTGTGGACCGCACTGAATCGGCGTACGCGCTGTCCGCGACATCGAATTCGCCATCGGTGACTGTCAGTGGCTGATTCGGCAGGGCGGCCAGCATCTCCGGCAGCGGCACCCGCCGGCGGTAGGTCACCCGCACGGCGATCGCCGGGGCGCCGTCATCGTGGCAGGCGTACCCGCGCTCGGCGATCTGCCGGTAGGGCAGCAGCACCAAGCGTGTCTCATCGTCCCTGGTCAAGGCGTCTTCAACGGTGTCCACGACACCGGGTACGCCGACCAGCAGTTCGACGGCGGACGGATCGGTCTCGGGCCGGTAGAGCAACGCGACGGCGTCGTGGTCGCCGGCCAGGACGGTCTCGCCGAGCGCCGCGAGGAACGCCCGCGCCGACAGCCCGGCGGGCGGATCAGCGGGCAGGTGAGTGAGCATTGGCGATCAGCTCCTGTCGAGGAAACACCCTCGACGATGCACTGTCGCAAGTGGAGCAGCAACTACTCGTTCGACGGGATCGGCTACTCGCACGAGTAGTGTCGTACGCATCGCGCCGCTGTTAGCGTCCATTGGCGTGACCATTCTGGTGCAGAAGTTCGGGGGCACCTCGCTCGGCGGCGTCGACGAGGTGAGCCGGGCCGCGCGGACCGTCGAAGCGGCGTACCGGCGGGGGGATCGCGTCGCTGTCGTCGTGTCCGCCCGGGGAGCAGCCACCGACGAACTGCTGAGGCTGGCCGCCCAGATGTCCGCCGAGCGCCCCGCGCGGGAGATCGATCAGCTGCTCGCGACGGGCGAGGTCGCCTCGGCGGCCCTCATGGCGATGGCGTTGGCTGCTCTCGGCGTACCAGCTGTGTCCCTGACCGGAGCCCAGGCCGGCATCTCGGCCGCCGGTCCCCACGGAGCCGGGGTGATCGCCGAGGTGGACCCGCAGCCGGTGACGAGCCTGCTGGACCGCGGCGTCGTGGCGGTGGTCGCGGGCTTCCAGGGAGTGGACGGCCTGGGCAATGTGCTGACGCTGGGCCGCGGCGGCTCGGACACCACCGCGGTCGCCCTGGCCGCGGCCCTGCACGCGCGCTGCGAGATCTACACCGACGTCGACGGCATCTACACCGGCGACCCGCGACTGGTGCCCGAGGCCCGGCTGCTGCCCGTGATCACCGCGCCCGTGATGGCCGAGATGGCCTTCGCCGGAGCGCGGGTGATGCATTCGCGGGCGGTCGAGCTGGCCGCGCTGACCAACGTCGAGCTGCACGTCCGCAACAGCGGCACGGGCGGGCCGGGCACCACCGTCACCAGCGGGCCGCCGGAGCTGATGGAGATCCGCGGCGCGGTCGTCGCCATCACGCACGACGCCAAGGTGGCCCGGGTGCTGGTACGCGCCGACCACGACCTGGCCGCCGAGGTCTTCGACGTGCTCGCGGCGGCCGGGGTCCCGGCCGACCTCGTGGCGCGCTCCGGCAGCGGCGAGGCCGAGTTCCGGATGGGATTCACCGTTCCCGCCGACCGCGTCGAGTTGGTCCACGCAGGACTGGCCGCCGCGGCGAGCCGCCACGGCGGCCAGGTCGACGTCAACGCCGACGTCGGCAAGGTGTCGCTGGTCGGCACCGGCCTGCTCAACCGGCCGGAGCTGGCGGCCCGGATGCTCGGCGCGCTCACCGGCGCCGACATCCCCACCAGCTGGGTCTCCGCGACCCAGCTGCGCACGTCCGTGACCGTGCCGCGGCAGCGGCTGACCGAGGCGGTGATCCTCTTGCACCAGGAGTTCGCGCTCGACCGGGACGACTATTCGCTGGAGCTGCTGCCGTGAGCGGCCGGGAGCTCCGGCTGCGGCGGCTGTTCCGGCACGGCCCCCGGCTGCTCGCCGTGCCGCTCGACCACGCCGTCACCGACGGCCCGATCGTGCCGCGCGGCGACCTCAACGCGCTCGTCGGCGAGCTGACCGGCAACGGCGCCGACGCTATCGTCGTGCACCGGGGCGGTGCCGCGCGTCTCGCGCCCGGCGTCCTGGGCGACGCCGCGCTGATCGTCCACTTGAGCGCCAGCACCCGGCACGCGCCCGACCCCGACGCCAAGTACCTGGTCGCGGGGGTGGACAGTGCGGTGCGGCTGGGCGCGGACGCGGTCAGCGTCCACGTCAACCTCGGCGCCCGCGAAGAACGCCAGCAAGTCGCCGACCTCGCCCGCGTGGCCGACGAGTGCGACCGCTGGCAGCTCCCGCTGCTCGCAATGATCTACCCACGGGGACCGGAGATCGCCAACCCGCGCGACCCGGCTCTGATCGCCCACGCCGCGACGCTCGCGGCCGACCTCGGCGCCGACATCGTCAAGACGCCGTACGCCGGCGAGGTCGACGCCATGGCCGACGTCGTGGCCAGCTGCCCCATCCCGCTGATCGTCGCGGGTGGCGCCCGGCTCAACGCCACCGGCGAGATCCTCGCCTTCGTCGACGACGCCCTGGCCGCCGGCACCGCCGGGCTGGCCATGGGCCGCAACATCTTCCAGGCCCCCGACGCCGGGCACCTCACCCGGCTCATCGCACAGCACGTCCACGGCGTACGAGAGGAAGCTCTGACATGAAGGTTTGCTGGCTGGACATCCGCCAGGTCCCCGAGCCACTGCGGGAGGCGATCGTCGAGGAGGCGATTCACCAGCGGATCGACGCGATCGTCGCGGCCGATCCCGGCCACCTGTCCGCGATTCCCCCGACGGTACGCCGAGTGCTTGCGCCGGCGCCCGCTCGATCCGGCGGTAGCAGGGAGGACGGTGCGCCGGCCCAGACGGCTCAGCCCTTTGACGGTGAGGTGCCGGAGCAGCTGGACGGCGTCGACCTCGTGCTGCTGGACACCACCCACGGCGTACCCGCGCACTACGGCACCCGCGCGGGCGTGCAGTACGGCCAGTTCGTCGAGGTCTCCGACGCGGCGACGCTCGAACGAGCCTGCGTGGCCGCCCGGGAGTCGCAGTGGTCGCTGATCCGGTTCACCGATCCGACCAAGATCCCGCTGGAGATCGTGCTGGCCGCCGCGCACAAGTCGGACGGCGTCATCGTCACCGAGGTCGCCGACCTGCCCGAGGCCGAGATCGTCTACGGCGTCCTCGAACGCGGCTCCGACGGTGTGCTGCTGGCGCCGCAGCGCGTCGGCGACGCCACCAAGCTGCGCTCGGTGGCCGTCGGCGGCGGCGGCGAGCTGAGCCTGGTCGAGCTGCAGGTCGTGGCGACCGAGCACATCGGCATGGGCGAGCGGGCCTGCGTCGACACCTGCTCGCACTTCCGGGAGGACGAGGGCATCCTCGTCGGCTCGCACTCCAAGGGCATGATCCTGTGCTGCAGCGAGACCCATCCGCTGCCCTACATGCCGACCCGGCCGTTCCGGGTCAACGCCGGGGCGATCCACTCCTACACGCTGTCCGGTGCCGGGCGTACGCACTATCTCAGCGAGCTGAAGGCCGGCAGCAAGGTGCGGGCGGTCGACTCGAAGGGGCAGACCCGGCTCGTCACGGTCGGCCGCGTGAAGATCGAGACCCGGCCGCTGCTCGCGATCGACGCGGTGGCCCCGGACGGCCGCCAGGTGAACCTGATCGTGCAGGACGACTGGCACGTGCGCGTGCTGGGGCCGGGCGGAACCGTCCTCAACACCACCGAGCTGAAGCCGGGCGACAAGGTCCTGGGCTATCTGCCGACGGAAGACCGGCACGTGGGCTACCCGATCGACGAGTTCTGCCTGGAGAATTAGGCATGCGTCTATGTGACTTCCATGCCCGGCTCGCTCCAGGGCCGCAGGCGCTCGACCGGCTGACGGCGGCGATGGACCGGCACGGCATCGCCGTGGCCGCCGTCGCCGCCGGCGGCATCCTCCCGCCCGAAGTCCTGTCCCGCCAGCTGATCGACGGCACGTTCGTCACCGCGGACCCCGACAACGACGCGGTCCTCGCGGCCTGCGAAGGGTCGGCGGGACGGCTGGTCCCGATCTACTTCGGCAACCCGCATCAGGGCGCGGAGGAATACCGACGCCGCTCGGCCGAGTTCAGCGGACTCGAACTGTCCCCGGCGGTCCACGGCACGCCGCTCGGCGACGCCGTGATCGACCGGTACGCCGAAGCCGCGGCCGAAGCCCGCCACTCGGTGTACATCGTGTGCATCGTGCGCCCCGGCTGCGGTGTCGCCGACCTGGCCGAGCTGGCCAAACGCCATCCGGACGTCGCCTTCGTGCTCGGGCACGGCGGCGCGACCGCGATCGACTTCCACGGCATCCAGCTCATCGAGCCGCACGCCAACATCCACTTCGAGACGTCCGGCGGCTACTCCAGCGTGCTGGCGTACGCCGTCCGCACGCTCGGGTCGCGCCGGATCCTGTTCGGCTCCGAGCATCCACTGCAGAACCCCGGGCTGGAGCTGGCCAAGTTCGCCGCGCTGGACCTGCCCGACCGGGACTGGCAGCAGATCGCCTGGGACAACGCGGCCGTCCTGCTGGGAGGTGCCCACCGTGAGTGATCTTCCGCAACTGGGTCAGTGGCGCGACTTCGACGAAGTGCGCGCGATCCAGGACAAGCAATTGCCGGCCGTGTTCGCGTGGGCCCGCCGGTCGCCGTTCTACCGAGATCGGCTGCCCGACTCCGAGCGGCTGGCCGATCTGCCGCCCACCACCAAGCAGGACCTGCGGGACGCGTACCCGTTCGGGCTGCTGGCCGTCGATCGCCGGGAGCTGGCGACCTACCACGAGTCCAGTGGCACCGCCGGGGCGGCGACAGCGTCCTACTACACCGAACAGGACTGGGTCGACCTCGCTGAGCGGTACGCCCGCAAGTACATCCCGATCGGCCCCGATGACATGTTCTTCGTGCGTACGCCGTATGCGCTGATGATCACCGGGCACCTGGCACACCGGGCGGCCCGGTCGCACGGCGCGACGGTGGTCCCCGGCGACAACCGGTCGCTGGCCATGCCCTATTCGCGGGTGGTCCGCGTGCTGCACGACCTGGGGGTGACGCTGACCTGGTCGTTGCCGACGGAGACGCTGATCTGGGCGGCCGCCGCCAGACTGGCCGGGTATCGACCGGATCAGGACTTCCCGAACCTACGTGCCTTCTACGTCGGCGGCGAACCCCTGACCGCCGTACGCCGCAAGCGCATCAGCGAAATCTGGGGCGTGCCGGTGGTGGAGGAGTACGGCTCGACCGAGACCGGCAGCCTGGCCGGCGAATGCCCGGAAGGCCACCTGCACTTCTGGGCGGACCGGGCGATCCCGGAGGTCCTCGACCCGGCGAGCGGGCGGATCGGGCCGGACGGCGCGGGCCAGCTCGTCGTCACCCCGTTGTTCCGCGAAGCCATGCCGTTGCTGCGCTACAACCTGGAGGACAACGTCGAACTGTCCTACCGCGACTGTGCCTGCGGCTGGGCACTGCCGACGATCCGGGTCCTCGGCCGCTCCGCGTTCGGCTATCCGGTCGGCAGCGCCCGGGTGAGCCAGCACGATCTGGAAGAGGTGGTGTTCTCGCTGCCCGTCGAGTTCGGCGTGATCTTCTGGCGGGCGCGGGCGTTCCCCGACCGCCTGCACGTCGAGATCGAGGTCGCCCCGGCGGAGCGACCGGCCGCCTGCGCCGCGCTGACCCAGGCGATCCGCGAGCGCTTCGGCGTGGAGCCGCAGGTGGACGGGGTGGCACCGGGGACATTGGTGCCGCATCGGCTGCTGAGCGCACCGCAGGACGTCCTCAAGCCGCGCAGCCTGTTCGGTCCGGACGAGGACTGGGACAAGGCGATCCTCTATGGCTGAGTCATCACTTCCCGCGCCGTCGTCGGCCGGGCTTTCACCGGGCCGGCTGGTCGCGGGCGGGCGGTTCGCGGACGTAGCGGCGGCGCGGACCAGGGCGGTGGGCATCGTCGGCGCGGGCGTCGCCGGTCTCGCACTGGCCGCCGCGCTGCGTCGCCGGGGCATCGGCCATCGGGTGTACGAACAGGCGCCCGCGTTCGGCGAGGTCGGCGCGGGCATCCAGCTCGCCCCCAACGCCACCCGGTTGCTGGACCGGCTCGGGCTCGGCCCCGCCCTCGCGGCGGTGGCCGTACGCCCGGCCGCGATCGAGATGCGGGCCTGGGACAGCGGCGAGGTGCTGGGCCGGACCGAGCTGGGGGAGTCGTGCGTCGCCCAGTACGGTGCGCCGTACCTGACGATGCACCGGGCTGACCTGCATCGGGTGCTGGCGGCGCTGGTGGACCCCCGGTCGATCGTGCTCGGCGCGCGGATCGACAAGATCGCCGAGGACGCCGACGGAGTCGGTCTGGCGTACGCCGACGGCCGGCAGGATCGCGTCGCCGTGCTGGTCGGGGCGGACGGCGTACGCTCGGCCGTCCGCGCCGGGCTGCATCCGGACCAGCCGCGCTACAGCGGTCACACCATCTATCGCGGGCTCGTCCCAGCCGACGCCGCGCCCTGGCTCGCCGAGGCGCCCCGCGTCGTGCTGTGGCTCGGACCGGGCAAGCACGCGGTCGCGTACCCGGTGTCCGGGGGACGGCAGATCAGCTTCGGCGCCACGTTCCCCACCCCGACCCACGACGGTGGCGAATCGTGGTCCGCCCCGGCCGACCCGGCCGCGGTGCTCGCGGCGTACGAGGGCTGGCACCCGGACCTGCGCGACCTGCTCGCCCAGGCCGACCGGGTCAGCCGCTGGGCGCTGCACGACCGCGATCCGATCCCGACCTGGAGCACCGCCCGGATCACGCTGGCCGGCGATGCGGCGCATCCGATGCTGCCGTTCGTGGCCCAGGGCGCGAACCAGGCGATCGAGGACGCGTTCACCCTGGCCAGACAGCTCGCCCACGTACGCGTGAGCACGGCGCTGGCCCGCTACGAGCACGCCCGCAAGACCCGGACCGAACGCGTGCAGAGCATCTCGCGGGGCAACGCGACCGCGTTGCACGACGGCAGCCGGCCCGATCCGGAGCAGCAACGAGCCCAGCAGCAGTGGCTGTACGGCTTCGACGCGGAGGAGGGGTAGACGTGCACGGGAAGGTGGCCCTGGTGACCGGGGCGGCGTCCGGCATCGGCGCGGCGGTGGCGGGGGAGCTGGCGGCGCGGGGAGCCACCGTCGCCGTCGCCGACGTCGACCCGGCCGCCCTGGCCGAGCAGGTCGAGAAACTGGTACGCAACGGGCATCGGGCGACCGGGTACGCCGTCGACGTCCGGGACCGGAGCGCCGTCGCCGAGACGGTCGCGTCGATCGAGGACGCCCTCGGCCCGGTCGACGTGCTCGTCAACGTGGCCGGGATTCTGCGTACCGGGCCGATCCTGGAGCTGTCCGACGAGGACTGGCAGGACGTGTTCGCCGTCAACACCTTCGGCGTGCTGCACGTCTCCCGGGCCGTCGCCACCCGCATGGCGGTACGCCGTCGCGGCGCGATCGTCACGGTCGGCTCGAACGCGGCCGGGGTCCCGCGGATGCACATGGCGGCGTACTGCTCGGCGAAGGCGGCGGCGACGCTGTTCACCAAATGCCTCGGGCTGGAGCTGGCCGCGTACGGGGTTCGCTGCAACGTCGTCGCGCCGGGGTCCACCGACACCCCGATGCTGCGGTCGATGTGGCACGACGACTACGGCCGGCAGTCCGTGCTCGACGGGGACGCCGGGCGCTACCGCATCGGCATCCCGCTGACCAAGCTGGCCGAACCGCAGGACGTCGCGTACGCCGTCGCGTTCCTGGCCTCCGACCGCGCCGGCCACATCACGATGCACGAGCTGTGCGTCGACGGTGGCGCCACCCTGGGAGTCTGATGATCACCGAGAGCTATCCGATGCCCGCCGCGATGCCGGACAACGTTCCCGGCTGGCAGCCCGATCCCCGCCGGGCCGCGCTGCTCGTCCATGATCTGCAGAACTACTTCGTCGGCCTGCTGCCCGATCCCGGCGGCCTGCTGGCGAACGCGGCGACGCTGGTGACGGCCGCCCGGCGGGCGGGGCTGCCCGTCTTCTACACCGCGCAGCCGGGCCGGATGACGCCGGCCGATCGCGGTCTGCTGCTGGACTTCTGGGGCCCCGGTATGCCGCCCGACCCGGCCGCCCGCGCCATCGCCGACGCAGTCGCCCCGTCGGCCGGGGACACCGTGCTCACCAAATGGCGGTACAGCGCGTACCACCGGTCGGACTTCCACGCGCAGCTCGCCGGCCGGGACCAGCTGATCCTCTGCGGCGTGTACGCCCACGTCGGCATCCAGATGACGGCGGCCGACGCGTACTGCCGCGACGTAGAGGTGTTCGTGGCCGGGGACGCCGTCGCCGACTTCACCGAGCGCCACCATCGCCAGGCCCTGGAGTGGATGGCGGCCACCTGCGCCGTCGTGTCCACCACCGCCGACCTCTCGGCCGCCCTCGCGCCCTAGCGACTCCTTGCAGATCACGGTTACGCAGGCCGAAACCCACCGGGATGGCCTGCGTAACCGTGATCCGCAGCAGAAAGCCAGGAAGAAGTCAGGAGGGTAGGCGGCGGGCCAGCTCCACCCGGGACCGGATGTTGAGCTTCCGGAAGATCTGCCGCAAGTGGTAGTTGACGGTGTGGTGCGACAGGAAGACCTTCGTCGACACCTGTTGATTGGTCATGCCCTCGGCGACCAACTGTGCGATGTTCTGCTCGATCGCGCTGAGCCCGTCCCAGCCGTCCGGCTGCGGCGCCGGCCGGGTCACCCGCAGGCTGTGCAGCACCGGTTGCGGGATGCCGGCCAGGATCTCCCGCCAGACGCCGTCGTCGCGGAAGGCGAAGTCGTTGCCGTGCGCGGTGATCGCGCCCCGGTCGAGTGCCTCGTCGATGACCGGCAGCAGCGCCGCCACCGGTTGCTGGAGCAGGTCGGCCACGTCGTGCAGGGCGAACGTCCGGCCGATGGCGGCCGCCACCCGCAGCACATGATGGCAGTCCGTCGAGTATTCGGTTTCCGTGCTCATGAGACCCCTCCCCCGATGGTCGTCAGATGCCGCAGACGATGTCGAGCAGCGCCTCCTCGCCGATGTCGCGCAGGTCCGCGGGTTCGCCGTGCCAGGCCACGTGCTGGTCGGGCCGGATCAGCGTCAAGGACGAGCCGATGATCTTCCGGCAGCCGTCGTCGTCGACGGTCACGTGCCGGATCGGCACGCCGCGCCGCCGGCCCGCCTCGGCCAGGGTCGCGCCGGCCGCACCGGGATCCTGGTCCAGCACCGCGAACCCGGTTCCGAGGTGATCGAACAGCTGCGTGCCGTCGGCGAGGAACAGGGCGGGCAGACGCATCCCGGGCCACAGCGCCGCGGTGATCGAGCGCCAGCGCCACGGCGGTTCCGGTCCGTCGCCCGCCACGACGATCGGGGAGGCGTACCGGGCGCCGAAGTGGATGCCCAGGTTGTCGATCTGGTAGGCGTCCTGCTCCAGATACCCGGCGAGCTGCGCCGGGCTCGCGCCCACCGCCGCCAGCGCCGGGAAACGCCGCCACACCTCCAGCAGATTGAACGACATCTCGCGATTGATCAGGGCAACCGGCCGTCTTTCCAGCTCGTACGCCGAGAGCAGCCCTGCGCCACCCCATCCCTGGATCACTCCGGCGAGCTTCCAGCCGAGGTCGGCGGCGTCGCCGAGCCCGGTGTTCGCCCCGTGCCCGCCGGTCGGGTAGAACTGGTGTGCCGCGTCCCCGGCGAGCAGGACGCGCCCGGCGCGGTAGCGGCGGGCGACACCGAGCCGGCCCTCCCAGTGCGCCACCGCGATGACCTCGTCGAACCGGATCGGCGTACCGAGCCGCAGTCGCACCACCGCGAGCGGATCGGCGGGCGGGTCGCCCTCGTAGGGGAAGGTCGCCGTCCAGGTGACGTCCTCGTCCCGGGAGACGAGCATGACACCGCCCGCGTGAATGCCGAGGAAGTACCGGCCGTGCGGTCGCAACGCCGGGTCGGAGCTGCGGAAGTAGACGTCGCAATGCCGGGAGGTCGGCCCGATCAGGTCCACGTCGATCCCGGCGGCGGCGCGGACCGCGCTGCCCGCGCCGTCACAGCCGACGGCGTACGCCGCGCGCAGGTCGTGCGGCGAACCGTCGGGATCGGACAGCTCGACGGTGACGCCGTCGTCGTCCTGGGTCAGCGACCGGAACGTCCAGCCCTCGCGCAGCTCGACGAGGGGGTGCGCCCGGACGGCGTCACGCAGGATCTCCTCCAGGATCGACCCGGTGAGCCGCTGATACGGCTGGGCGGGCATGGTCCCGTCGTTGGTACGCCGGATGGCGTCGCGCTGGCCGTCGACGGAGGGGTAGTTCCACACCGCCACGGGCGGTTCGGTCGCGTTCGCGTACCAGTGGAAGGTGAAGTCGTAGCCCGGCGGAACCCCGCGCGTGCGCACGGGCTCGCCGACCCCGAGCCGGTGCAGCAGTTCCATGCTGCGGGCGTTGACGAAGTCCATCTTGGGGTAGGGGGTGGCCGCGGTGGCGCGGTCGACGACGATCGACGGCACGCCGAGCTGTGCGAGCTGGAGCGCCAGGGTGGCGCCGACCGGGCCGCAGCCGACGACCAGGATCCGCGCGGTCACGTCGGCGCCCCGGCGCCCGCGTGCAGCGCGGTGACGATCTCCTCCAGGGTGTGCGCGAAGTAGTCGTGCATCTCGGCGAGCCGACCCGGCGTGCCCGTGATCGTCAGGCGCAGATACAGCACGCCGTCCTCCTCCTCGATGGTGTTGACGATCGTGTCCAGTGAGGAGTCCGTTAACTGGTGGAAAACAATGCGATCCGGCGCGTGGAACACGGCGCGTTCGCGGTGGCGGATCGAGCCGTTGACGACGATCTCGCGGACGAGCGCGCCGGGTTCGCGCTCCAGCACGGTGCAGCCGGTGATGGCGGAGATGTAACTGGTCGGGTCGGCCGCCTTGTGCAGCAGCCCGGCCCACACCCGGTCGCGGTCCAGGTGTACGGGCCGCCGGAAACTGATGGAGGACATGCTTGATCCACTCCCGTCCGAAGGTCGTGACAAGCGTCGCCTTCATCGATGCGTAATTGCATCACGTGTTTCCGTGAGGTTGAATGGACGCAGCGTCAAGGGGGGTACGCACGGGGATGATCGTTCGTGGCTGAGCAGGGTCTTGTCGGCCGATCGGAGGAGCTCGCCGAGGTACGGGAGATCGTCCGGCGGACTCGGCAGGGCATCGGCGCATGCTTGACTATCGATGGCCCGGCGGGGATCGGGAAGAGCCGCCTGCTCCGGGAGGGGATCGCCGAGGCCACCGCGTCCGGCGTCACGGTGATCACCGGCCGGGTGACCGAACTGGACGCCGCCGCACCGCTGTCGCCGCTGCTGGCGGCGTTGCGCGGGCACGTCGACCTCGGCGAGCTGAATCCCGTCGCCGACAACCGGTACTGGCTGATCAACCGGCTCACCGAGCTGATCGAGGCGGCCGCCCGCGTACGGCCCGTCCTGATCGTGCTCGACGATCTGCATTGGGCTGACGAGCTGACCGTCCTGGCCTTGCGGGACATGGTGCCCGCGCTGCGGACCAGCCCGGTCGGCTGGCTGCTCGCCCTGCGGCCGCTGCCGCGCCGGTCCGCCGTCCGCGACGCGCTGCGCTGGATCGCCACCGAACACGGCCGCCAGCTGCACCTCGGCCCGCTGAACCGGCGGGAGATGGCCGAGGTCTGCCAGAACCTGCTCGGCGCCGTGCCCAGCCCCGAACTGCTGACCCTGGCCGAACGCAGCGGCGGCAACCCGTTCCTGCTCGAGGAGCTGATCACGAGCCTGCGTATCGGCGACCGGATCCGGGTCGCCGGCGGGCTGGCCACCATCGGCGACGGCAGCCTGCCGCCCGGCTTCGTCGTCGCCGCCCACCGCCGCCTGCTCGAACTCGCCTCCCCCGTACGCCAGCTGCTCGACGCGGCGGCGGTGCTGGGCCGGCCGTTCTCCCTGCATGAGGCGGCTGCCCTGGTCGGCAAGCCGGCCGGGGACATGGTCGAACCGGCCGCCGAGGCGGTGACCGCCGGCATCCTGGTCGAGACCGGCGACGAGCTGATGTTCCGGCACGATCTACTGCGCGAGGCGACCTACCGCTCCCTGGCCGCCCCCGTACGCCAAGCGCTGCACCGCGAGGCGGTCAGCGTCGTGCGGGCGGAAGGCCGCCCGGCGGTGGAAGCCGCTCAGCACCTCATCCGGGTCGCCCGCAAGGGCGACGCCCACGCCGCCGAGGTGCTCCACGAGGCGGCCAGCGACCTGAAGACGTCCGCCCCGAGCGCCGCCGCCGACCTGCTGCTGCACCTGCTGGAGCTGCTCGACGACGCCGACGCCAGCCGCCCGGCGCGCATCGCCGAGGCGGTCGACGCGCTGGCCACCGCCGGCCGGCTCACCGAGGCCCGGCAGGTGGGGGAGAAGGCGCTCGGCGCCTCGCTCGCCCCCACCGTCGAGGCGGGCATCCTGGCCGGGCTGGCCGAGATGTTCAAACACGCCGGTCAGGACCGCCTCGTCGTCGACTACGCCAACCGCGGCCTGGTGCGCGCCGGCGTACCGGACGATCTGCGGGCGCGGCTGCTGGCGGTCAAGTCGCACGCACTGCTCTATCTGGACGACGACGGGTCGCTGGAGGAGGCGGACGAGGTCGCCCGTGAGGCGATCACGGTCGGGGAGCGGACGGGGGAGTCCGCGGCGGTCGTGGTGGCCGCGGTGGCCCGCAGCGTCACCGCCCGCTATCGGGGCGACCTGGGTCAGGCGACCGCCCTGGCCGCACAGGCCGTCGGGGTCGCCGAACAGGCCGGCGGCCAGGCCCGCATCCGGCTGCCCCGGCTGTGGCTCGGCCGGGCCCTGATCAGCGTCGACCAGCTCGACGAGGCGGACACGATGCTCGAACACGGCCAGCGCGAAGCCGAACGGCTCGGCGCGGTCTGGTCGATGCCGCTGTGGCACCACGGGCGTACGCAGTTGCACATCGCGGCCGGCCGGCTGGACGACGCCGTCGCCGAGGCCGAAGCCGGGCTCGCCACCTCCGACCGGATGTCGGCCGGCGCCCTCGACGGCAGTCTGCTGTCCACCCTGGCCTGGCTGGCCATCCGCCGCGGCAAGACCGCGGAAGCGGCCGGCTACTTGCGCCGGATCCCGCGCCGCCGCGACGCCGACAGCCCGCCCAAGGCCAGCGCCCTGCTCTACGACGTACGCGGTCGCGGCGCGGATGCCGTCCAGCTGCTCGCCCCGATCTACCAGCGGCTGGAGGCGTACCCGGGGATTCTGACCTTCGACCCGTGGACCGCGCCCTACCTCGTCCGGCTGGCCAAGTGCACCGGCGCGACGCAGCAGGCGCAGCGGGCGATGCGAGCCGCCCGGCAGCTGGCCGACCTGAACCCGGGCGTCACCTACCTGGCCGGCATGGCCCTGCGCGCCGAGTCGCTGCTGTCCGGTGACACCGACGCCCTCGACGAAGCGATCCTGCTGCTCCGCAAGGGCCCCCGGCGGCTGTCGCTGGCGTCGGCGTTGGAAGACCGCGGCTACCTCGACCAGCTCGCTGGCCGCCGGACCGACGCCGTCGCGATCCTGGACGAGGCCGCCACGCTCTACACCCAGATCCTGGCCGAAGGCGACGCCGCCCGGGCTCATCGCCGGCTGCGCGAACTCGGCGTACGCCGACGGCTGCGCCCGGCAGGCGGCCGCGCCCGGACCGGCTGGGGCAGCCTCACCGAATCGGAGCTGAAGGTCGTCCGCCTCGTCGCCGAGGGCAAGACGAACCGGGCGGTCGCCACCGAGCTGTTCCTGTCGCCGCACACCGTCGACTCGCATCTGCGGCACGCTTTCGTCAAACTCGGCGTGGCCAGCCGGGTCGAGCTGACCCGGGCCTTCCTCGAACGCGAGCCCGGCTCGGCCGGCTGACCCCTCGGTTCGGCCGCTGACTCCTCGCTTCGGCGGGCTGACGCTTCGGTTCGGCCGCTGACCCCTCGGTTCGGCGGGCTGAACACGAGCTGGTTCGGCCGGCTCAACACGGGGCGGCTCGGCCGAATGCGCGCGATGCATTGACGGCGCTGTTGTCGGGGGTTCGTGGTGGAATGCCCGGATGGATCTTCGAGCGAAGCGTGCCGAGCTCTCCCGACTCTGCGCCGAGGTGGTCGGCGAGTCGGTCGGCGCCCAGCTGGCGGCCCTGGCTCGCCCGGCGTTCCAGTTGCGGCCGGCCGCGGCCGGACAGCCGGCGACCGGGCGTAGCGCCCTCGGTGGCCCGGCGCTGCTGGACCCCGGCACCCCCTGGCCGCACCACCGCGACGTCCCGCTCAGCCTCGCCGCCGTCCTGGACACCGATACGCTCGCCGATGTGCTCGGCGAGCCGGTGCCCTGGCAGACCGGTCTGCTGAACTTCTTCGTCTACGACCCGGTCCCCGACCACGAGTGGGACGCCGACCTCACCTCGCCCGGCTGGGCTCGGGTGATCGCGGCGCACTCGGATCGAGCTGTCGAGCGGACCGCGCCCGAACCCGCCGATTCCTACGAGCGGATCGCGATCGACGCCGCCCCGGTGCTCACCCTGCCGGACCAGTGGGACGACGCGGTCAACCGGCTCGATCGCGGTCCGCATCGGCAGAACATCCTCGGCCTGGAGCTGCACCCCCTGTACGAGCAGTGGGGCGAGGTCGACGGCCACGCCGCGTTCGGCTGGCCGGCCTGGGAGCTGGGACCGTCGCCGTCCTGGGCCGACGACCACCTGCACCTGCTCAAGCTCCGCGCCTTCCCGTTCGACGGCACGCTGTACGTCTCCGTCCCGGCGGCGGCGCTGCAGTCAGGCGACCTGAGCGCGGCGGTGGCGACGCTGGAGACCTACTGAGCCAACGAAGCCGACTAAGCGAACTAAGCCAAAAGATGGCGTGATCACGTGAGGTCGGGCGGCCGGCCACCGGGCGACTCTGGGGCTGACCGCGATCTAGAAGGGATCACGCATGAGTCTCAGCGGACGGACCGCGATCGTCACGGGGGCATCCCGGGGCATCGGCCGGGCCATCGCCGAACGCCTCGGCCAGGACGGCGCGAACGTCGTCGTGCACTACCACGTCAACAAGGAGCTGGCCGCCGAGGTCGCCCAGTCGATCGGCACCGCGATCACCGTCGGCGGCGACGTCAGCGACGCCGCCGACGTCCGGCTGCTCTACGAGGCGGCCAGGGCCGAGTTCGGCGGGGTCGACATCGTCGTGAACAACGCCGGCATCGGCATCGGCGGGCCGATCCCGGCGATCCCCGAGGAGGCCTTCGACCGCGTGATCGCGGTCAACCTGCGCGGCGTCTTCCTGTCCTCGCAGGAAGCGGCCAAGCACATCACCGACAACGGCCGGGTGATCAACGTCGCCGCCGGGCTGCCGCGCGACGCCATCGAATTCCTCGGTGCGTACGGGGCGGCGAAGGCGGGCGTGCAGGTGCTGACCCGGTCGCTGGCGCATCACCTCGGCCCGCGCGGCATCACCGTCAACGCCGTCGCGCCCGGCCCGACCGACACCGACATGCTCCCGCCGGACGCCCGGGAGAACCGGGACGCCATCGCAGCGGGCGCTCCGTTGCGCCGGATCGGCGAACCGGCCGACGTCGCCGCGGTGGTGGCGTTCCTCGCCGGCGACGACGGCCGGTTCGTCACCGGGCAGACCATCGCCGTGGACGGGGGCCTCGTCTGACCCTGCCCGGATAACTCCATATCTCGTGCGTTCTGTGGGCGTACTCGCGCCCAAGGGGAGGAACAGCGCATGTCCATGTCACGTCGCGGCGTCCTCGGGGCGGCGGCTCTCACTGCCGCCGCCCCGTTCACTGCCGGCACCGCCGCTCACGCAGCATCCACTACCGCCGCCGTTGATCCTGGAGCGGCCGATTCGGGCCTGGTCACGCGGCCGCCCATCACGGTAGGCCCCGGCGACGTCCAGTACGGCGACCTCGTCCGCGGGGTCAACCTCCGGTTCACCGGAACCCCATCCCAGGTACGCCTGGTGACCAGCCCGGACCAGGTGATCGCCGCCGTCCGGGAAGCCGTCGCGCAGAACAAGCGGATCGCCGTACGTAGCGGCGGCCACTGCTACGAGGACTTCGTGGCCAACCCGGCGATCCAGGTCGTGCTCGACCTCAGCGAGCTGTCCGCCGTCACCTACGACCCGGTACGCCGCGCGTACGTGGTCGAGCCGGGGGCCACGTTGGAGAAGGTCTACAAGACCCTCTACAAAGGATGGGGAGTGACCGTGCCGGGCGGCTCGTGCCCGTCAGTCGGCGCGGGCGGGCATTTCGCCGGCGGCGGCTACGGCCCGCTCTCTCGGTCGCTCGGCCTGACCGTGGATCACCTCTACGGCGTCGAAGTCGTGGTGGTCGGCGCGGACCGGTCCGTCCGTGCGGTCGTGGCGACCCGGGACGACACCGGTCCACTGCGGGACCTGTGGTGGGCGCATACCGGCGGTGGGGGAGGGAACTTCGGGATCGTCACGAAGTACTTCTTCCGTACGCCCGGCGTCACGAGCGCGGACCCGCGGCAGGTGCTGCCGACCGCACCTCGCGAGGTGATCGTCTCCGATCTGGCGATCCCGTGGGACGGACTCACCGAGACCGGCTTCGCGGCGCTGCTGCGCAACTTCGGGGCGTACTTCGCCGCCGGCGGCGAGCGCAGACTGTTCAGCCAGCTCAAGCCGCAGCACCGGATCGCGGGCACCTTCGGCCTGACGACCCAGATCGACGCCGCCGTGCCCGATGCCGACCGAGTGCTCGACGAGTTCCAGGCGTACGTCGCCGCCGGGTCGGGGGTGACGCCGATTCCGCTGGACCGCCGGCGGCTGCCGTGGCTGCGCGCGGTCGAGTGGCCCGGGTTCACCGGCGGCCGCAACCCCACCTACCGCTTCAAAATCAAGTCGGCGTACCTGCGGCAGGGCTTCACCGACGCGCAGATCCAGGCGATCCACCATCACCTGACCCGCACGGACTACCAGCACTACGGAGCGCTGCTGCTGATCACCTCGTACGGCGGGAAGATCAACGAAGTGGCGCCGGACGCCACCGTCGTGCCGCAACGCGACTCGATCCTCAAGCCGCAGTTCCTGGCGTTCTGGACCGATCCCGCCGACGACGCCAAACATCTGAGCTGGGTACGCGAGCTGTACCGGGACGTCTTCGCGGCGACCGGCGGAGTGCCCGTGACCGGTGGCCAGACCGACGGCTGTTACGTGAACTACGCCGACGCCGACCTCGGCGACCCGGCCTGGAACACGTCCGGCTTGACCTGGTCCGACCTGTACTACAAGCAGAACTATCCGCGACTGCGGCAGGTCAAGGCGCGGTGGGATCCGCTGGACACCTTCCGCCACGCCCAGTCCGTCCGGCTCCCCTGAACCGGAGTCGATCAGTCCGGCCGGGGAACGATCAGGGTCCCCGGTACGCGACATGCCGGTAGATCACGACCACGAGTTCATGATCGCGCGGAAAGGTCGGGTGCGAGCCCAGCCGCCGTCACCAGGACGAGACGGTCGACGGCGGCGCGGCTGGGCAGGGCGACGGCGGCGTTGAGCGCCGCGAGGCAGTACGCGGAGAGTTCGGCCGCGCTGACGTCCGTCCGCAGTACGCCCTCGCGTGCACCTTCGGCGATCAGGTCGCGGACGAACCCGCGCAGAGTCTGGTGTGCCTCGTCCACGTGTCGTCCCTCGTGCAGGAACAACGCCGCGTCGCTGTCGTGATGCGCCTGAGCCGAGTGCCGGAGCAGGGCGTACGCCCGAAGCACGGAGTGCAGGCGTGCCGAGATCGGCACGGCTGGGTCGGCTGCGGCCCGCACCTGCTCCAGGTGGCGAGTCACCTGCCGCTCGTGCCAGGCGGTGACGACTGCTTGAGCGTCCGGGAAGTACTTGTACAGCGTCGCCCGGCCGATCCCGGCGCGGTCGGCGATCTGCGACATGGTCAGCCCGACCAGCCCTTGTTCCGCGACCAGCGTCGCGGTGGCGTCGAGGACGGCGTCGCGCAACGCCGTCCGGTGAGCGTCGATCGTCTCCGTCCACAGCTTGGGCACCGGCCAAGAGTACAGCATGGCTACGAGTGAGACAGATCGCACTTGCCGTAGACATATTGTCTCGATAAAACTAGACCCATGCCGACCGACATCGCGCGAATCGAGACCGATCGCGCCGAACGTTTCCTCAAGCAGTTCTGCGACCACGCCCGTGCGATGGGAGTCACCGCCGAACGGGCGGAGTCCCGCGGCGTGGTCACCTTCCCTGACGGCCGCTGCACGCTGACCGCCGAGGCCACGGCGCTCGTCGTCGAGACCGAGGCCGCCGACGATCAGGCCCTGCGCCGCATCCGCGACATCGTCACGCGCGACTTCGAACGCTTCGGTGGGCGTACTCCGCTCGCGGTCGCGTGGTCCCACCGGCCGCGCTCCCGCTGGCTCGTCCCGGCGATGGCGGTCGCGGTCCTGCTCGCGCTCGCCGTCCACGCCGGCCTGATCGCCGCGGCGCTGCGTCGTGGGTGGACGGTGCCGGTGCTCGTCGTGTTCGCCGCCGTGGCGGTCAAGGTGGCCGCGATTCTGGTGGTACGCCGAAAGACCGGACGGTTCGGTCATCACCGTCCCACCGCGCACGGCTGACTCAGCGCAACGCGGTCGCTGCGGCGTCGCGTACGGCCGTCGTCAGGGTGGTCAGCGCCGCCGACTCCAGCTTCCAGTGCTGCCAGTACAACGGAACGTTCACCGGCCGGCCGGGCAACCGCAGCACCCGGCCGACCGCGATCTCGGCCGTCGCCAAGGGCTCCGGCATCAGCGCCCAGCCGAGCCCGAGCCCGATCGCGCGGTTGAACGCGTCCGCCGACGGGATGTAGTGGATCGGCGGATCCAGCGACCGCCGCGTCAGCGTACGCAGAAACCGGTGTTGCAGCTGATCCTTGCGATTCAGCAACAGCATCGGGGCGTACGCGAACTCCTCCGCGCTGCCGCCGCCGGGAAACCACCGCTCCCGTACGCCCGGCGCGACCACCGGCAGGTACCGCATCGTGCCCAGCCGCTGCACCCGGCAGCCCTGCACGGGCACGTTCTGCGTCGTCACCGCGGCCATCACGGTGCCGCTGCGCAGCAGCTCGGCGGTGTAGTCCTCGTCGTCCTGGTGCACGTCGAACAGCAACCGCGCGGACTCCGGAACCGCCGCCAGCGCGGGCAGGAACCAGGTGGCCAGCGAGTCGGCGTTGACCACGATCGGCAGCCGCGTCCACGTCTCGCCGGCCGGCTCCGGCACGCCGCCCCGGGCCGCGTCGAGCGCCTCCCGCTCCAGCAGCGCCACTTGCCCGGCCAGGCGCAGCAACGGCTCGCCTGCTGCCGTGGCCACACAGGGCTTGGCCCGCCGGACCAGCACCTGCCCGGCCGTCTGCTCCAACGCCTTGATCCGCTGGCTCACCGCCGACGCGGTGACGTTCAGCGCCCGCGCCGCCGCGTCGAAGCTGCCCTCACGGATCACCGCCGCGAAGGTCTGCAACTGGGCCGAGTCCAAGGTCACCTAAGCAATACTAATCAAGCCTAAGAAACATTAGTTGGACTGCACACAGCAGCGTTCCTACGGTTGCCGGGTGCTCACCTCACTGCTCGCCGGATTCGGCGCCTCGCTCGGCCTGATCGTCGCCATCGGCAGCCAGAACGCATTCGTCCTGCGGCAAGGGCTGCGCCGTGAGCACGTCCTGCCGGTGGTCCTGGTCTGCGCCGCGTCCGACGCGCTGCTCATCGCGGCCGGGGTGGCGGGTCTGGGCTCCGTGGTCGCCGACCGGCCCGTCGTGCTCGACGCCATCCGGTGGTCCGGCGCCGCGTTCCTGCTCGCCTATGCCGCCTTGGCGGTACGCCGAATGCTGCGACCCGGGCTCCTCGAAGCGGCGGCGGGCAGTGGCGCGGGACTGCGCGCCACCCTGCTGACGTGCCTGGCCTTCACCTATCTCAATCCGCACGTCTACCTGGACACCGTGCTCCTGCTCGGCGGGCTGGCCAGCCAGGAGAACCACCGGTGGTGGTTCGCCGCCGGGGCCGCGCTCGCCAGCGCGGTCTGGTTCGCCGGACTAGGCGGCGCCGCCCGGCGGCTCGCCCCGAAACTGGCTCGCCCGGCGACCTGGCGCGTACTGGACGGCCTGGTCGCCGGGACGATGACCATCGTCGGACTGCGGCTGATCCTCGGGTGAGCCTCAGCCGCAGCCCCGCCGGTTACCTCCGGCGGTCACGCTCGGAGCGGTCGTCCTCCACGTCGATCTGCTCCTTGCGTACGGTGTCCTTCACGTGCCGCTGCTCGGTGTGGGTCTCCGCCACGAGGCCGACCTGCTCCACCGGCACGGTCTCCTTGCTGACGGTCGGCCGCTCCTCGTGCAGGATCACCTCGGCGGTCTCCTCCGCGAACGGCTGCGCGCCCGGACGCTGCGACCCCGGCTGGTCGATCGGGTGCCGTTCGACCCGGACCTCCTCGTGGCTGACCGGGACCGTGATGTCCACGTTCTCGGTCACCACGTGCTTGCGCAGGCGCACCTTGCCGGTCTCGACGTCCTGCTTGCCGGTCCGCAGCTGCTCCTCGTAGCGGGTGATGTTGAGGTTCCTGGACCTCTCGCCCATCCCGGCGCGATCGTCGATTCCGGCACGGTTGTCCATCCCGGCCCGGTTGTCCATCTCGGCGCGATCGTCGATTCCGGCACGGTTGTCCATCCCGGCTCGGTTGTCCATCCCGGCCCGGTCCATCCCGGTGCGGTTGTCCATCGCGGTGCTGCCTGCCATGCCGGTCCGGTCGTCCATGCCGGTCTTGTCGGCCGTCCGGGTCTGGTCGCCCGTCCGCATGTCGCTGCCCAGCCGGGCCTGATCATCGGTCCGCGGCTGGTCCGGCGCCCGATGCTGGCCAGCCGCTCTGGCGTGGTCGGCCGCGCCGGACGCGTCGGCGCGCTCGGTCGTCGCGGCCCCGCCGCGATCGGCGAACTTGCCGGCCGGCAGGTTGTAGTAGTACCGGTCCAACTCGGCCGCCGAGCGTTCGCTCAGGTTCCCGGAGTCGCGCTCCACCTGTGGCGCGTGCTTCACCTCGTCCTTCATCGCCGACACATGGAGCTTGTGACCCTCGATGTGACTCCGGTCGTCCAGCGGCACGAAGTTCTCGTTCGTGCCGAACCATCCGGTACGCACGGCGACCCAAGCCGGGTGCCCGTCGTCACCGTCGAGAAAGACCTGGCCGACCGACCCGATCTTCTCGCCGGCTCCGTCATACACCTTGGCCCCGGCCAAAAGGTTCAGCTCTTGTGTGCTGATCATCAGAAGACCCCCCGTCTTCTGGCCTTGCCATATGGCCTTGCGAAGATCGCGTACCCAGCGGATCAAGGTGGAAACACGAAGATCCGGTTGCTCCCGTTCCAGGAGCAACCGGATCGGGTCGCTCAGGAGGCGTACACCTCGAATTCATCGACCCGCACGTAGCCCTGCTGATGTGTGGGGCCCGAGTAGCCGAGGACCCGGATCAGCCGGGTCGAGCGCTGTTCGCCACCTTCTTCTGGGTCTACAACGCCAGCCTAGCCGTGACGATCGCGACCATGGTGGTCCACGGGACCCTCACGGTCTACGGCAAGGAGAGCAACGAGGCCATCGCGGGCATCGCCGGGCTCGGCCACATCGGGCTGACCGTCGGCCTGGTCCTGCTGTTCATCAACCTCGGCAAGCGCGTGCCGAAGAACCGCGCCGCCGACACCGAATAGCACCCCTCGCCCGTACGCACAGCGCCCGCCCCAGCTCGGGGACGGGCGCTGCGCCGCTTCCACTCAGAAGACCGGCATCGGCTTCTCCCACGGCTTGTCCATCGCCTCCAGTCGCTTGACGCTGTCGCGATGGAACTTCGCCCGCCAGGTCGCGCCCTGCGCCTCGGCCCTCTCGGCCAACCGCGTGGCTTCGGCCACGTCGTCCTCCCAGCTGATCCGCATGAGGTCGCGCAGAGCCTGGATGTGTTCCTCGGCGGTCATCGTGCGCCCTCCAGTCGTTCGTCCAGCATGCCGAGATTAGTCGGGTCGACTACCCCACAATCAAATGCGGTAATGATGCGAGCAAATAGCCGGGGAGCTTGCTACATAACGTATTCGGGCCCCCAAAGAATAGTCACTCGTTCGGCATTAGGTGGACAGCGGACAGCCCCGGCCGGGGGGTGGGCCGGGGCTGTCGTTCGACCGGTCGGGTCAGGCGGCGGACGGCTGCGGCCGGCCGAAGATGAACCGGGTCAGCAGCGCGGCCGCCAGGGCCAGGCCGACGGCCGACCAGATGGCGGCGGCGTACCCGTCGACCAGCGCCTGCATGTCGTCCACTCCAGACGCCAGCTGACGATGGGTGAGCGCGTCGGCCACCACCGCGAGCACCGCGACGCCGATCGCGCCGCCCGCCTGGTAGGTCGTGGTGGCCAGGCCCGCCGCGGCCCCGGCGATCTGCCCGGTCAGACCCATCGTGCAGACGACGAAGGACGAGACGATGCACATCCCCAGCCCGAACGACCAGACCGCAGCCGGGATGTCGAACGCGAGGACGACCGGGCCGTCGACGCTGATCCCCAGCGCCCAGCCGATCAGCGCCACCGCCTGCACGAGCAACCCGATGAGGAGCACGTTCGGCGGGCCGAACCGCATCAGGCGCGGGGCGACCTGCGTACCGGCGAGCATGGCCAGCGGCACCGGCAGGTAGATCAGCGCCGCCTCCAGCGACGACAATCCCCGGACCTGCTGCAGGTAGAGCGTGATGATGAAGAACATCGCGATCAGGATCGCCCCGACGAGGGCGAACGCCACGTTGCCGACCGCCACGTTGCGGATCTTCAGCAAAGCGGTCGGGATCAGGGGATTGGCCGCGGTCAGCTGGCGGAGGACGAAGATGCCGAGCAGGACCGCTGCGGCGGCGTACTCGCTGATCGTGAGGGCGGAGGTCCAGCCTTGATCATGCCCGCGGACCGTGGCCGCGATGAGCAGGATCAGACCCCCGGTGGCCGTGACCGAGCCGATCAGATCGAGCCCGCCGGCGGCCGTGGGGCTGGTGCGGGGCAGCAGGCGCAGGCTGAACGCGAGCACCAACAGCCCGATCGGCAGGTTGATGAGGAAGATCCACTGCCAGGACGCGGTGGTCAGCAGACCGCCGAGGACGAGGCCGACCGGCGCGGCGACGCCCGCCATGCCGGTGAAGATCCCCAGCGCCTTGTTTCGGTCGGGTCCCTCGGGGAAGATGTCGGTGATCAGCGCGAGCGCGGCCGGGGTGACCAGCGCTGCGCCGATGCCCTGGAAGAACCGGCTGCCGCCGAGCTGCCACGGTTCCTGCGACAGCGCGCAGGCCAGCGAGAAGATCGTGAAGACCGCCACGCCCGCGACGTAGAGACGGCGTCGCCCGACGACGTCCGCCGCCCGCCCGGCGAGCAGCATGAAACCCACGAAACCGATGAGGTACGCGTCGACGACCCACGCCAGCGACGTCGGCGTGAATCCCAGCCCTTCCCGAATCGACGGCAGCGCGATGTTGACCGCCGACGCGTCCATCACCGCCATGAACTCGATCAGGGCGAGCAACCAGAACACCCGCCAGGGCGCACCGCTCCCGGGGCCGGGCCCGGCGCTTGCAGCCGGCGCCGTGACTTCGTCGATGTGACTGTCCATGCCGCCATTGTCGGCAGCACCCGGGGCCGCCCGGATCACGTGAACACGTGATCCAGCCGGGGTGACCTCGGCATCGTCGCCGGAGATCACGTGAACACGGGATGTGACCGCTGCGGCCCGGGCGGCAGGGTGAGCGGCATGGTGCTGTTCACGTACACGTTTCAGGTCAACGAAGACGGCTCCGAACGTCCCCCGGTCGACGAGGCCCGGTTGTGGGACCTGCTGACCCACAAGGCCGCGCACCCGGTCGCGTTCGTCCCGTCCATCACCGGGGCCGAGGTCGTGGAGAAGTTCGACGACGGCTTCGTCCGCGAGATCGTCCTGCGGGACGAGGTGACCGTCCGGGAACGGGTCCGGCTCGAGCCACACCGGCGCATCGTGTTCGAGCAGCTCGACAACCCCGATCTCGTCGCCATCACCAACGAGATCGGCCGGGACGAGTCCGACCGGCTGACGTTCACGTTCACCGCCACCCTGTCGGCTCACGGCCTGGCGCGCAGCCGGGTCGAAGCCGGCTTCGTGGCGGAGAACGACCTGCTCTTCTACGACACGGCACGGGCCACGATCAACACCATCCGTCTGCTGACCCGCTGACCCGCTGACCCGCTGACCCGCTAACCCGCTTGCCGCGGACTCTGGAGGTTTCATGTCTGCCCAGGTCTCCCACTTCGAGCTGCCGGTCGACGACCTGGCCCGTGCCTCGGAGTTCTACTCGAAGGTGTTCGGCTGGAACGTCTTCACCATCCCGACCGGCTCGACGCTGGTCGGCACCACACCGTCCGACGCCGACGGCCGGCCCACCGTCCCCGGCGGCATCAACGGCGGCCTCGCCGTTCGCGGCGGCGCGATCACGACCCCGGTCGTCACCGTCACGGTCGAGGACATCGACGCGTCGCTCCAGGCGGTCGAGGAGCACGGCGGCAAGCGCGTACAGGAGAAGGTCTCGGTCGGCGACTTCGGCTTCGTGGCGTACGTGACCGACAGCGAGGGCAGCGTCCTCGGGCTGTGGCAGAACGCGGGCTGACCCTCTTTTATCTGCTCTTTGTTCATGGGTGATGGGGAAAAGGGGCGGGCGGTCGCCGGGGCCGCCCGCCCTCCTTGGTCAGGGTTTCGAAGGTCACGGCTCGACGGTCACGGCTCGACGGTCACGGCTCGACGGACTGGCGATGCCGGAAGACGTTCAACGGGTCGTACGCCGCTTTGACCTGCCGCAGCCGCGCGTAGTTGTCCTTGTAGTACAGCGTCGACCAGGGCACGCCCGAGCGGTTCCACCGCGGGTCGGACAGATCCGTGTCCGGATAGTTCACGTACGCCCCGTCGGCCTGCTGGTTCGGCACCGGCACCCCGCCCGTCGCGGCGAAGACCTCGCCGTAGACGTCGCGTACCCAGCCGACGTGGGTGTCGTCCTCCGCCGGATCCAGCCAGAACGCCTGGAACAGCAGCTTCAGTACGCTGTCGCGCTGCGCCACGGCGGTGGCGGCCGGGTCGACGGCGTTGATCTGCCCGCCGAAGCCGAAGATCACCACCATCGCGTCCCGGTTGGCGTACGCATCTGACGACAGGTGAGCGAACATCGCGTCGACCTGCTCGGCGCGCAACCGCCGCCGCAGGTACGCCGACTTGTGCTCGGCCCGCTGCACCGGGCTGGTCAGCACCGGAGTGTTCGTCGCCAGCAGCTGCGCGGCCGACAGCCACGGCAGGCGCGCCGGCGGCGGGGGAGCGGTGGTGGTGACGCCGTCGAGCACCTCCCGCCAGAACGATCGCAGCACCGGTTCGGCGGCCAGATCCGCTTGGGCCAGCACGAACACCGCGCCCGAACTGCGGTGCCCAAGCGACAGCAGGGCCGACAGCCGGCTCGCCGGTGCGCCTGGCGTGCTGTTGTTCTCGTGCCACCGGCCGAAGTTGTCGACCAGCCGCCGGAAACGGTCGGCGTCCAGAGCGGACCAGTCGATCCCGAGCCCGCCGACGAGCACCTCCCGGGGCGGCCGGGGGAGCACGTCCGCGCCGCTCGGACTGCGCAGCCAGTACTTCGTGATGATGCCGAAATTGCCGCCACCGCCGCCGGTGTGCGCCCACCACAGGTCGCGACGTGGGTCGCCCGGCTCGCGGGTCGCGACCACGCGTCGCGTCCGCCCCTCGCCGTCGACGGTCACCACTTCGACGGCGTACAAATGGTCGACGGTCAGACCGTGCTGCCGCGACAGGAACCCGTACCCACCGCCCACGATGTGCCCGCCCGCGCCCACCGAATAACACGAGCCGCCGGGCAGCGTCACGCCCCAGGTCCGGAAAATCGACTCGTACGCGTGCAGCAGCGTCGCGCCCGGTTGCACGGTGATCGCCCGCATCGCCGGGTCATAGCCGACCCGGTCGAGCACTGAGAGGTCCACGATGGTCTGCGCTTCGGCGTGGAACACGAAGTCCTCGTAGCAGTGCCCGCCACTGCGGACGGACAACCGCCGGCCGCGATCGACCGACTGCTGGACGGCGGTCACCACCTGCTCGGCATCGGTGACGAGAACGACCTGCTCCGGCTGCGCCCGCCAGCGGGCGTTGTTTCCGACTGTCAGTGCGGCGTACCGGGGATCGGCGGGACGGATGCTCTGCGCTGCGGGCGTCCCGGCGGCCTGCGCGGCAGTCGGCAGCAGTACGCCGGCAGCCGCCAACGAGCTGCCGGTGAGAACGGTGCGACGGCGAATCATGAGCTGAAACTAGGGTCGCCGAGTACGCCGCCGCACTACTTGATCAGGTAGTGCGGACTGCTCGGTCAAGCGGTTCTATGATCCGTTGGACGGGTCGGGCGACGCTGGACGGGGTACGGATGATCAAGGCGGTTTTCTTCGACGTCGGCGGCACGATCCTCGACGAATCCCGGGAGTTCGCGACCTGGGCGGACTGGCTCGGCGTACCCCGGCACACGCTGTCGGCGGTCCTCGGCGCGGTGATCGCCCGGGGCCAGGACTTCCAGCAGACGTTCGAGATCATCCGGCCCGGATTCGACCTCGAAGCCGAGCGCGAACGCCGGGCCGCCGCCGGAGACACCGAGACGTTCGGTGAAGAGGATCTCTACCCGGACGCCCGAGCCTGCCTGAGCGCGCTGAAGGACCAAGGCCTGCTCGTAGGCCTGGCCGGCAACCAGCCCACGTTCGCCGAGACGATCCTGCGCTCGCTCGACCTCGCGGTGGACGTGATCGGCACCTCCGAAGGCTGGGGCGCGACGAAACCGTCACCGGCCTTCTTCGACCACGTCATCCGCGAAGGCGGCGGCGACCCGTCCGCGATCCTCTACGTCGGCGACCGCCCCGACAACGACGTACGCCCAGCGCACGCCCTCGGTCTGAAGACCTGCCTGATCCGGCGCGGACCCTGGGGCCACATCCTCGACCTGCCCGATGTGGCCGAGCAGGCGCTGTTCCGCATCGACTCCCTCGACGAACTCCCCGTCCTGGTCGCGCAGCACAACGCAGCGTCCTGACACGTCCATATAGGACAAGCTGCGATCGCGATCCCGAAATGTGTCGCGTACGGGCCGGATCCGGATACAAGACGGGATGTAGATCATCAACGGAACTCGCCGCTACCCGAGCGCTCCCCGCTCTTCGGGCATCCGCGTTTGAGCTGTGCGGACGAAGGGGACGAACAGGGCGGACGAAGGGAGGGCGTCATGCCCGCTGGATCGAGTCCGAAGCGCGAGCGTCAGTACGAGCACATCAAGTCCAGCGCGAAGAAGCGCGGCGTGTCCACCGACCGGGCGGAGGAGATCGCCGCGCGGACGGTCAACAAGGAACGCGCCCGCCACGGTGAGTCGAAGACGGCCAGCAGACTTTCGCTGACCGACATGTCGTCAGGGGAGCGCGGCGGCAAACGGTCGCACAGTGGGCCGAAGGGGCGGACGAAGGCCCAGCTGTACAACGAGGCCAAGGACCGTGACATCGAGGGCCGATCCTCGATGACGAAAACGCAGCTGGAACGCGCGTTGTCGCGGTAGCGAAGACGAACCCCCGGCGGCTGGACCGGACTGGCTCAACCGGATGCGCCGGCGGTGGCCACGACGTCGCCGAGTCGGCCGCCTTCGGCGCTTCGCCAGCCCAGCGTCTCGGCGAGCACGTCCAGCCGGTCGGCGACCTCGGCCAGGCTCGACTGCCCGAGCTGCCACCGCTTCGCCCGCCAGACGGTCGAGGCGACCGCGCGGACGAGCATCAGGTCAGGCAAGGCGGCCAGCTCGGCGGACGTCAGCCGCGTACCCCATGCTCCGCCCCTGGCCAGTGCGGCTGCCCGGCGCTGCCAGCCGGGTCCGTCCGCGGCTCCGGACAGCGCCAGGGCCACCGTCAGCTCGATCGCCCGGATCCAGTAGCCCGTCAGCTCGAAGTCCAGTATGCCGGTCACCGCCCCGGTGTCCGGATCGACCAGCACGTTGGAGCGCGCCAGGTCGGCATGCACCACCTGGTTCGGCAGCCGCCCGGCGATCTCCGACCACGCGCCCAGGGCGCGGTCGGCGCCGTTGCGCAGGACCCCGACCTGGTCGATGTCCAGCCCGGCCGTGACCAGCTCCCGCGCCAAGATCGACAGGTCGGGGAGCGCCTCCAGCGGCCCGCCCTGCCAGTCGTGCGGAGTGTCCTGGGGAGCGACTCCGGCCAGCGCTTCGCTCAGGTCCGCCGCAGCGCGGCCGAACCGCTCCAGGGCAGGTTCCTGGCCGAGGTCCGGCGGCACACCCGGGATCGATTCACACAGAACAGCTGGGCCGAGGTCAGTCTCGACGACCGTGCCGCCGTCCGGCAGCGCAACCGGCGTGGGAACGGCGAACGGCAGCCCTGCCTTCGCGAGCCTGGCCAGCAGGCGATGTTCGGCCCGCACCTGGTCCGCGCTGCGATGCGGGCTGACGCGTAGATACCAGCGCCGGCTCCCGCTGACGATCCGGCGCGTGTGATTGTTCGTGCCGTGCTCGGTGCGGGTCACGGCGGCGTCCGCCGGGACGCCCCATCGGGCCAGCAGCTCACGTACCAGGTCCGGGTCGGCCATACCGGTGATCATGACTGCGGCAGTCGCCGCTGTACATCGGATTACCCGGGCGGGCTAGGCCGGGGCGGGAGCTGCCCCGAGCGCCGTGCGGAGCCGGTCGTGCTCGGCCTGCGTACCGATGGCCGGGCGGTCCTCAGGGTGGTCGGCGTACCAGTGGATCGCGTCGGCCAGGAACGCCGGCTGGACCTCCATCGTGAGCGAGAGGAACGGCCGCTCAGCCGTTCCGCTGCCCAGCCGAGGCCCGCGCTGGGTGACCAGCTCCGGCCGGGTCACGATCAACGGCAGCCTGGAGTCGGACGGACGCGGCCGGCCCGGGCCGCCCGGAGCCAGGGCCTCCCACGGGATGTGCCGACGGAAGATGCGCGCGTTCCAGTAGACGCCGGTCGGGCGCAGTTCGAGGACGGGGCCCGGTCCGACGGCAAGGATCAGCGCGATCAGGATCGCCATGCAGGTCACGAAGGCGATCGCGATGCCCCGTGAGTCGGGCGAGCGCCACATCATCCCGCCCAGCGGTCCGGTGATCAGGATGCCGAGGACGACGTTGAGCCGCAGGTCGGTCCGTGGCGGGATGCGGAACGCTCGGCCCGTCACGATGAAGCCCGCCCTGCGCCGGGACCCGCTCAGCCCGAGCATGATCGCTTCCGCGATCGTGGCGGTCAGACCAGCCAGCACGGCGACCGAGTTGACGGTGATGAGGACAGCGACGAACGTGGTGCGCTCCGGGGCGGCGCCGCTCAGGCGGGCGAGGACCACCCCGCTAACGACCGAGAGCACCATCGCGCCGACGAGCGTCCAGGTGACTGCGCGCGTACGCGAATTCATGTGCATGGTGTATCAGGTCGATGCCAGACTGGGCGGGATGGGCATCGACAGCAGCGAAGACGCGTACGACCCGAACTCCGTCGTCGACAAGTGGACGGCGATCTGGGACGAGCTCGGCGTCTATCAGGCGAGCGACGGCGACGCCGCCCGGTCTTACGTCGTCAGCATGTTCCCGTACCCGTCGGGCGACCTGCACATGGGGCATGCCGAGGTCTACTCGATCAGCGACGCGATCGCCCGCTATCTGCGTATGCGCGGCCAGAACGTGCTCAACGGCATCGGCTGGGACTCGTTCGGGCTGCCGGCCGAGAACGCGGCCCGCAAACGCGGCCTCGATCCCCGCGAGTGGACGTACGCCAACATCGAGACGCAGGCGCGCTCGTTCCGGCGCCTCGGCGTTTCCTTCGACTGGCGTACGCGGCTGCACACCTCGGATCCCGAGTACTACCGGTGGAACCAGTGGCTGTTCCTGCGGCTGTTCGCGGCCGGGTTGGCGTACCGGAAAGAGGCGGCGGTCAACTGGTGCCCGAACGACCAGACCGTGCTGGCCAACGAGCAGGTCATCGGCGGTCGATGCGAGCGATGCGGCGCGGTGGTCGTCCAGCGTCCGTTGACGCAGTGGTTCTTCCACACCACCGGGTACGCCCAGCGGATGCTCGACGACATGGCGCAGTTGGCCGGGCACTGGCCGAACGAGATCCTGGCGATGCAACGCAACTGGATCGGCCGCTCCGTTGGTGCGTACATCTCCTTCGACCTGGACGGCGGTGACGCGGTCCGGGTGTTCACGACGCGACCGGACACCCTGTTCGGCGCGACCTTTCTGGTCGTGGCGGTGGACGCGGCGCCGGCGGCGGAGCTGGTGAGCGACGGGCAGCGCGCGGCGTTCGAGGCCTACCGGGAGCAGGCCGCGACCGCGACGGAGCTGGAGCGGCTGGCGGCGGACCGGCCCAAGACCGGCGTGTTCCTGGGGCGGTACGCGATCCACCCGGCGACCGGCGAGCGCGTGCCGGTGTACGCGGCCGACTACGTCCTGGCGCACTACGGCACGGGCGCGATCATGGCGGTGCCCGCCCACGATCAGCGGGACCTGGACTTCGCGCTGGTCCATGCGTTGCCGGTACGCCCGGTCATCGACACTGGTGATCCTGATCCACGGGAGACCGACGTCGCGACCGAGGGGGAGGGGCGGCTGATCGACTCGGGCGAGTTCACCGGCATGCCGTCCACCGAAGCCGGACGGGCGATCGTCGAGCGGATCGGCGCGGAGCAGGCGGTCACGTACCGCTGGCGGGACTGGCTGATCTCTCGGCAACGGTACTGGGGCACGCCGATCCCGATCATCCACTGTGACCGGTGCGGCCTCGTCCCGGTGCCCGACGACGAGCTGCCGGTCCGGCTGCCGGACAGCGGCTACGAACTGCGGCCCACCGACGGCAAGTCCCCTTTGGCCAGCGCGACCGACTGGGTGAACGTGGACTGTCCTCAGTGCGGCGGCCCAGCGCAGCGCGACACGGACACGATGGACACCTTCGTGGATTCCTCGTGGTACTTCCTGCGCTACCCGAATCCATCCTACGAGGAGGGGCCGTTCGATCCGGCCGGGCTGGCCCGCTGGCTGCCGGTCGACGAATACATCGGCGGGCGTGAGCACGCGACCGGCCACCTCATGTACGCCCGCTGGCTCACCAAGGCCCTGCACGACCTCGGTCTGCTGCCGTTCACCGAGCCGTTCACCCGGCTGACCAACCAGGGCCAGGTCATCATGAACGGCAAGGCGATGAGCAAGACGCTGGGCAACCTCGTCAATCTCCAGGAGCAGATCGCGAGCTACGGCCCGGACGCCGTCCGCGTGACCATGGTGTTCGCCGGGCCGCCCGAGGACGACATCGACTGGGCGGACGTCTCGCCCGCCGGCGCCGTCAAGTGGCTCTCGCGCGTCTGGCGGCTCTCCGGATCGCTCCTGCCGTCCACAGGGGAGTCCGATGGCGACCTTCGGCGTGCGGCGCACCGCCTGATCGCGGAGACGACGTCCGCTATGGACGGCCGCCGGTTCAATGTGGCCGTCGCCCGGCTCATGGAGCTGACGACGGTGCTGCGCAAGGCTTCACCGAGCGATCCGGCCACTCGCGAGGGCGTCGAGGCGCTCGCTGCGATGCTGTCCTGCTTCGCGCCGTTCACCGCGGAGGAGATGTGGGAACGGCTCGGCCACCAGCCGTCCGTCTGCCGGCGACCTTGGCCGGTCGCCGACCCCGCGCTCCTGGTCACCGACTCCGCCACCTGCGTGATCCAGATCAACGGCAAGGTCCGCGACAAGCTCACGGTGCCGGCCGACGTCAGCGAGTCGCGCCTGCGCGAACTCGCTCTCTCCTCCGAGCGGGTACGCACAACGCTCGGCTCGTCCGAGGTGACCCGGGTGGTCGTGCGCCCACCGTCGTTGGTGAACATCGTGGCAGCTTGACGCTTAGTACACCGACCGGTATATGTAATAGGCGTGACTCCGCGAGGGACCGCCCGTAGTTCGCTGATCGCCAGCGCGATCGACCTCATCGCCGTGCGGGGGGTGAACGCCGTCGGCGTGGACGCCATCGCCGACCAGGCCGGCACCACCAAACGCACCCTCTACCTGCACTTTCCGGGCAAGGACGCACTCGTCGCCGAGGCGTTGACCGTCCGCAGCGCCGGCTGGCACGACCAGCTGACCGCGGCCGTCTCCGCCCGCGCCGCGGACCCGGAGGGTCAGCTGCTCGCCGTGTTCGACCTGCTCAGCGAGTCGGCGTCCACGCCGGACTATCGGGGATGCATGTTCGTCAACGCCGCCGCCGACCTGCCCGACCCCGGCCACCCCGCCCGCCCGATCGCCAGCCTCCACAAGCGACGGCTGCTGGACTTCATCACCATGCGGACCGCTGCGCTGGGCGTACGCGATCCCGGCGCGCTCGCCCGGCAGCTGAAGGTCCTCATGGAAGGCGCGGTCGCCACCGCACTGGTCGACCCGGGCCCCCAGCCGGCGCTGGACGCCCGCGCCGCCGCCGTCGTGCTCCTCGCCGCCGCTCGCGAGAACTCCTCCGCTCCCGTCACGAAGGAAACGTCATGACCGACGAGACCGGCCGGGGTTCGGCCGCCGCCGCACCCGACACCGTCGTCGCCCTCTTCGCCATCTGGCTCGACGAGCTGGCCGGGGCCGTGCGCTACCGCTTCAAGGACCTGCCCGACGACGCTGTGGCGTACCGGCCCGACCCGGGCGGCAACAGCGTCGGCGTCACCCTCTGGCATTTCACCCGATGGCTCGACCTGCTCACACATCAGGCGTGGCGAGCCGAACCGGTCAGCGGCGAAGTCTGGCACCGCAACGGCTGGGCCGCCCGCACCGGCTATGACCCGACCGGACTCGGCTTCCAGGGCTACGGCGTGGTCACCGGATTCACCGTCGAGGAGGTCGACGCCGTGCCGTTCCTGACCTCGGCGCAGCTGCTGGCGTACTTCTCCGAGGTGACGGACAGTCTGCGTACGGAGCTGGCCGGGCTGACCACCGAACGGCTGAACGAACCGGCCCCCGGCCTCGGCGGCCTGCGCAGCCGATACAGCTGGCTGGCCCCCGTCATGCAGGGCAGCTTCGGGCACGTCGGCGAGATCGACGCGCTTCTCGCGATGCGTACGCGTCGCATGGTTGACTGACGGTAGCCGCGCGCCGACCTAACATCCGCCTCTGTGGACATGCCTGGACAGCGTGCGCGCACCCGACCGGCCGTACGCCGCAAACGCGCATGGATCGGCGTGCTCGCCACCATCGTCGCGGAGATCCTGGGCAACGCGGGCGGCATCGCGATCACCGTCCTCACCTCGGACAAGCTGGACCCGGTGCCGCTCGTGCTGGCCGTCACCGGCGTCAGCACACTGGTCGGCCTGCTCGTCACGGTGCTGCCCAAGGACGAGCCGGAACCGCTGCCGGTCGCGTACCCGGGACGGCCGGCTCCGCCCGTCAAGCGGTTCCGCTACGTCTCCGTCGCCTGGGTCGTGGTCGTCATGCTCCTCGTCGGCGTGGGGGGCGTCGGCCTCACGTACGCCGTCCAGCGAGGCTTCCCGGTGGTGTGCGAGTCCGTGCTGACCAACGTCTGCGGACGGAACGACCCCATCACCGTCGCCGCCGCCGGCCCGGCGCCCTGGTCCGTCGAAGGCTACGGAGTGCACTTCGAAGTCTTGTCCACCCGGCGTACGTCCAGCACCTGGATGGGGCAGACGAAACCGTCGATCACCGTCACCGCGTACGTGACGCGGACGACGAAGTCCAACCCGGGGCTGATGAGCTACACGATCAAGGACCAAGCCAGTTCCGAGGTCTTGACCGACGTGCCCTTCGGCGGCACCACCGGCGACAGCGGCCTGCCCTACGGTCAGCGGATCAAGCTGGTCTTCGTCGTGTGGGACGCGCCGGTGAAAGCCACCCGGCTCACCTTCATCCTGCACGGCTTCTTCTGGCGAGACGGCCGCAACCTCGTGCTCAGCGACATCCGGGTGCCGTCCTCGTCCGCGCCGTAGAAGTAATGCCGCAGCGAGGAATTAGGCGGGGGCCACGCCTACCCTGGCGTGGCCCCCTATTACGTGAGCCGGATTCGCACCGGCGTCCGTCGGATTAAGAGTCCGATGCGCTACTGCTGCGCTATCACGTGGACGTCCGGCGCTCGTCGCCACATTTAAAGCTCCAGGTCATTCCTATCGGCTGCCGAGTTGCCGCTACTCCACGAGACCACGAAGAGGTCCCGCCCAGATTCGAACTGGGGTCTGCGATTCCACTGCCTGGCGCTGGTCGATGCGAACTGGCCGAACTGCGCTTGATCTTGGAGCAAGAGTCTGGGTGCCACCGGTCGCCTCTGCCAGTTGGGCTACCGGGACATGAGTGCCCCGGGCAGGACTCGAACCTGCACTCTCCCGGCCCGCGTAAGCCTGAACTCGAGCCTCAATCTCAACTTGTGCTCACCCGGCCGAAGCCGGGAGTCGGTGCGGACTCATCGGAAGATGTAGTCCAGAATCTTCTTGCCCATCTTGGCGTCCACCACCTCGGCCAGGTTCGCCTGCTCGCGCGCGGTCTTGACGGCCTCGGTCACCGTGGTGACCTGAGCCAGCCAGGTGTCGCGCTGCGACGGCGAGACCGCGCCGGACAGCTTCGTGGTCGACCAGGTGCCCTCGGGGACGTCCTTGGTCACCTTCTCCACGTGGGCGGGGTGCTTGTCGGTCGGCGGGACGACGACGATGAAGTCCTCGGACTTGCGCGACCGCATCGTCTTCACCGTGGCCGACCGGAACACCTGGTTGTCGCCGTCCCAGGTCCAGTCGTCGGCGACGTCGGTGACCGGCAGCTTCGAGATGAACGTCCGCAGGTTCGTCAGCTGCTTCTCCAGCCACAGCAGCGTCGTCACCGGCACGTCGGCGGCCAGGACGGTGTCGCCCACCTTCACGTCGGCCTTCGCGCCCGCGTTCGCCGTGTCCTTGGTCAGCGTCAGGTCGATCAGCCGCTCCACCGCGGCCTCGATCTCCGACACGAGCGCCGGCACCTTCGCGGTGACCTTCTTCGACTCGGACGGCAGGACGTAACCGTCCTCCTCGAGCGGCTCGTAGGTCCGGATGAGACCGGCGAACAGGTCCGGCTTCTGCGCCTCGTGGTACGCCTTCGTCAAAGTCGTCTCGGCGGTCGCCTTGACGCCCTTCTCCAGCGCGATGATCTGGTTGAGCTTGGTCATCGTGATCCTCCCCGGCCCGGCCTCGATCACCGGACGACTGACGGTAGACCGGATCATCCGCCACGGCAACGGGTTTGGCGCTCAGTCTCGGTCCAGGGCCGCCGTCCACCCGGTCAACCCGAGCACCTCCGTGGCGATCTCCGCGACGGTCCGGCCGTCCGTCGACATTCGCGCGACGGTCGCCGGAACCGTCTCGTCCAGCCGCCGGGCCATCAGGTCGCTGCGCTCCACGTGGTACGCGAGTCCACTGCCGATCTCCCGGCGGGCCAGGCGCTCCCGGGCGGCCGAGTCGCCGGCCGTCAACAGCACGGCGATCACCTTTGGCTCGTCACCCATCGCAGCGGTCAACTCGGCGATGTACTGCACGCTGACGGTATTGGTGTAGACCAGCCGGCGATAGCCGAGCTCCCGATAGTTGCGCCACATCGCCGCGAGGTTGCGCTCCGCCAGCTGGTGCTCCCACGGCGCCGGGTACGCCAGATCGAGGTTGTCGCCCTCGATGACGCAATGGCGCACCCGCAGCCCGGAGAGCTGAGCGTGGATCTCGTTCGCGACCGTCGTCTTGCCCACCCCGGCCCGGCCGCCGATCAGCAGCACCTCGGATCGCCCGGTCATCGGCGGCTCACTTGACCAGCGAGGGCACGATCAACTCCGCCATGCGGACCAGGGTCGCCTCGTCGGCGTACCCGTCGTTCTGGAAGACCGCGATGCTCGCGTACGCGCTGGGATCGCCGGGGTCCCACGCGATCGTGAGCCGCGCGGTGGGCGCGATCAGGTGCTCCTGCTCGTAGATCGCGGGACGCCCGAGCACCGTGAGCTTGTGCCCGCCGGTGGCCGCCTCGGTCATCGCGGCGACGTCGACGCCGCGCCCGACGTCGAGCCGGACGGCCCGCGTGGGCAGCTTGATGTCGCAGCTGAGATAGGACATGCCGTCCGGGTCGTACGACGTGCCCTGCCCGTGCACCTCGGGCGGGGTCTCCACGAGCACCAGCACCTCGGGCCGGTTGATCAGCGGGCAGACCTCGTGGAAGGCGCGCTTGTGCCCGGCCTCCGACGGCTCGGCGAAGGTCGGCGCGACGTACGGCCGCGGACCCTGCTCCCGCGGCCAGTTGGCGTAGAGGGCATAGACCAGCAGGCCGGACATGCCCACCACGCCGAGCCATCCCAGAAACTTCTGTCCCCGCATGGCCGGAGATCTTAAGGCACCCACGAGCGCCGTGAAGTGCCCCTCAGGGTCTCGGCCGGCGCATCCGGCGGACCAGGCCGAAGACGAGGCCCAGCCCGCTCGTGGCGAGGACGCCGACGGCGACCACGGTCGAGGTCTTCCATCCATGCCCAGCCGCGGGTGCGTCGATCTCAGCCACGAGGCCCGCCGAGGACGCGGACGGCTTCGGCACCGGCGTCGCGGGTGCTTCGCCCGGGTTCACGAGGTGGCCGACGGACGCCTTCGTCGGCAGCCCGAACGCCCAGTCGAGCAGGGCGGCGCCCTGTTGCCAGCCGGCCTGCGGCCAGGACTCCGCCCCCAGCAGCGTGACGACGAGCCGCCGTCCGCCACGCTGGGCGGCGCCGACATAGGTGTGGCGAGCAAGGTCGGTGAAGCCGGTCTTACCGCCCAACGCCCCGGGATAGTCGTAGAGGAGCTGGTTCTGGTTCTGGATCTCGAAACGCTTGTGCTTCGGCGGCTGAGCGGGCATGAACGCACTCCGCGTCGCCGCGTACCGGCGGAACGCCTCATCGGCGAAGCACGCCCGGGCGATGAGCGCCAGGTCGTACGCGCTCGTGAACTGACCCGCGCCGTCGTATCCGGAGGGCGTGACAGCGTGGGTCTGATAGGCGCCGAGCCAGGCCGCCTCGCTGTTCATCGCCCGTACGCCGTCGGCCACGCTGCCGCCGCCCAACCGGGCGAGCACGTTGGCGGCGTCGTTGCCGGACTGCAACAGCAGCCCGAGCCACAGCGTCTCGATCCGATAGCGCCCGCCGGGGACCAGCCCGACCATCGAACTGTCGGCCGGGATGTCGAGGTCGCCCGGCGTCACGGTGACGACCCGATGCGGATCGAGTTTGGCCAGGTAGGTGGCGGCCAGCAAGAGCTTCTGGACACTCGCGGGCGGGGAGTACTCGTGTGGGCCGCAGCCGGCCAGCACCTCGCCCGTGGACAAGTCGGCGACGAGCCAGGACGTGGCGGTGATCGCGGGTGGGCGCGCGACGCCGGCCGGCAGGACGAGCCCGGCCGTGTCGAGGCGGCTTCCCCCGATGGCCCGCTGATAGTGATTGGCATGCGGCGGTGACGGCTTCGGCGGATGCGGCACCGTCGCCCCGGTCATCCGGGGGCACGAGATTACGGCGGCCCGGGCTTCTCCGGCTTCTCCGGCGGTCCCGGCGGCTTCGGCCACTTCGGCGGTCGCGGCGGCTGTGGTGGCAGCGGCGGCCGCGGTTCCGGTGGCCGCGGACATGGCGAGGAGCGGCGTCGCCACGGCGGCGGTCACCACCGCCAGGGCGGCTCTTCGTCCTCGGTTCATCCGCGTACTGGCCATCGGCTGCACAATATCGACATATCGCCTGATAGCGGGTCGATATCCTCAGATCTCGTCCGGCCCGCTCAGTCAGCCCGACGACACCCGGTCCAGCCACCGCGCGACGGCGTCGAGATCCGCGCGGGTCAGCCCCACCGCCGATGCCACCTTGTACGCGAGCGCGGGTCGCGTATGCCGAGCCTCGATCCAGTCGCGATCGACGTCGGTGAACTCGTCGTCGAGCCAGGCGAACGGACGATCCCCGGCCCAGGCGACCAGCGCCCGCGTCTTCCAATGCAGATGCGACCCGGGATCGTCGTCCTCGAGGAAGTCCACCACCGGAAGCGGCGGCAGCCCGAGCCGAGGGGCGAGGAGATCGTTCGCGTCCGCCATCCACGTCGTCGCCCAGACCAGGTCGGCGTCGAGCCCGAGCAGGAGCGGCCCAAGACTCCGATCGAGCCGGTGCAGCAGCGGATGGTCGTGCTCGGCCGGGTCGAGGATCGGCGCGGCCGGGCGCGTACCGCCGAAGGGGAGCAGCACGCCGTCGACGTCGAGGAACACCACTGGTCGAACGCGGCTAGGCACGGATGGATCGTAACTCCGGGCGGCCCCGTGGTTCCCTGGCCGACCTGAGGTGATCAAGGGCTGCTACCGTCGGCGGCGCCCACTCTTCTTGACCTCCACAAGGGACGGACATGCAGCCTGCGCCCACGCCGCCATCGCTCCAGCCGCAGCCGCCGGTCAAGACCGGGTTCCAGCTGAAGTGGTACTACTTCGTGATCGCGGGCGTGCTCGCGCTGTGCCTGCTGTGCTCCTGCGGCGGCGCCGTCTACTGGAAGTTCGGGCGGGACGGCGGCGACGCCGCCGCCTGCGAACTGGCGCTGAACGGTGACGGCCGGGGTGCGGCGACCTCCGGCGACGCCGCTTCGTTCCGCCGCCTGGCGTCGGACACACGCGACGCCGCCGACAAGGCCGACAGCTCCGACCTACGCGCGGCCCTACTCACCGCGGCCGCGGCGGAGGAGCGCTTCGCGGACGCGGCCGAGGCGTACGACTCGAAGTCGGGCGCCGCCGCGTTGGCCGCGTTGCAGGCTCGGGTGGCGGCCCTCCAAGACAGCAGCCAAGCGCTGCAACGGGTGATGACGCTCTGCGAGCAGGCTGGATGGGAGTCTTGAGATGGGTGAGCTGATTCTGGTCCGGCACGGCGAGACCGAGTGGAGCCGCACCGGCCAGTACGCCGGACGCACCGACATCCCGATGACGGAGGCAGGCCGGGCCGCCGTACGCCGGCTCGCCCCGGTTTTCGCCGCACGCCCGGTGACAGCGGCGTACGCCAGCCCAGCGGATCGGGCCGTGCAGAGCGCGGCGCTGATCGGACTGCCGGATGTGCGTACCGATGAGGACCTGTGGGAGTGGGACTACGGCGGCTACGAAGGGCTTACCGAACAGCAGATCGAGGCGACGCGGCCGGGCTGGGACCTCTGGCGCGACGGCGTGATCCCCGGCGATTCCGCCTACCACGGTGAGTCGGTCGAGCAGGTCGCGGCGCGAATCGACGCCGTTCTCGGTCGGGTGGAGCCGTTGCTGTCGGGCGGCGACGTCGTACTGGTCCTGCACGGTCACCTGCAACGCGTCCTCGCCGCGCGCTGGCTCGGCCTGCCGCCCGAGGCCGGACGGCTCTTCGCGCATCCGCACACCGCGACGATCAGCATCCTCACCAGGGAACACGACCGGCCGGTGCTCGGTTGCTGGAATGCCCGGGCCGATTCTGTCGTAGGTGGACAGTAATCTCGTTCTCGGGATGAGCCGGATCGGCAGACTCGAACCTCGAGCGCGCCGGCTTGGGCGGCGGGGCGTGGAGTCCGACTCGCATTGACACGCGACGACTGGATGTGTCGCGTAAACCGCCGCCCTCCACCCCCTTTGCCGGCGTCGTCTACCCTCGCGGCGGGTGAACGTCGCGGAACAGGAGGTGGCTGAGCCGATGCAACCGAGGGAGGAGGCCACGCCAGCCGGGGCCATCGCCGGCGGGATCATCTTCATGCTCGTCGGCTTGTTCGTGATCTGGATGTCGTTCGTCCTCGATCCGCGCCAACCTCACGTACGGCAGCTTCGGATCTGGGCCGAGCATCCGAAGTTGCACCGGGCGTTCGGAATCTTCTTCGTTCTCGTCGGCGTGGCGATCTCGATCGCCGGGCTCATCGGCCAGCTCACGTCATGACGCTCATCCGGGCCCACTAGTGCCGATTCTGTCGTAGCCGGGCGTTAGCCTTCGTCTCGGTCACTGGGCCGGATCAGCTGACTCGAACCTCGAGCGCGCGGCCGGGCGGCGGAATGTTTGACCCCGGACACGTCCGGCACGCGATGCTCGTCTGTATCGCATATCCGCCGCCCACCATTGCCCTTCTTCGTACAAACGTGCTAATGTCGTGGCGTTCTTAGCGGGCCGGACGGATGACCCCATCGTGGGCACGCGGCCAAAGGGCGGCGGGAGAGACCCGGCTTGGAAGATGGAGTTGGCCATGACCCCGCCGCCCTCCACCTTCTTCGCCACTGAAAGATCCACATCCCATTGTGTGTCGCATCCGCCCCCGATCCAGACACGAAACGGGATGTGGATCAGAAGCCGCCCGGCCAATGAGGGAAAGCAGCCCCGCCGGACGCCGCCCGCAGTCCGGTGGCAGGGTGCTGCAAGATGATCGGCATGGAGTTCTTCTGCTACCACCGCGACCGGCCTGGTTCGCAGCCATTGCGGGATGCGCTGATCGAGCCGCATTGGGCGTACATGGACGGGTTCGAGGCGGAGCTGATCGCGCGCGGGCCGGTGTTCTCGGTGGACGGCGAGTCGCTGTTGGGCAGCGTGCACATCGTCGATCTGCCGGATGCGCCGGCCGCTCGGCGGTTCGCTTTCGAGGAGCCGAATTACCAGGCGGGGGCGTACCGGGATGTGCTGCTGCGGCGGTGGCGCAATCTGCTGGGGCGGACGATGTGGGAGTTCCCTGGGCTGCGCGAGGAGGCCAACCGCTACCTCGTGCTGGGGCTCGGCGAGGGGGAGCCGGCGGACACCGAGGTCCCCGATCATGACGGGCTGATCGCGTACGGGCCGTTGTTGTCGGACGACGGGACGGCTTGGCTGGGAACTGCGGCGCTCCTGCGTGCGCCGGACGAGCATGCGGCGCGCGACATCCTCACCGCCGACCGGTACGCCGACGTCGAGGTGTACGGCTGGGAGCCCGGCGGCCGACGGTAAGCGCGTAACACGGACGTAATCCGTTCGTCCTACGGTGACCGGCATGTACGTGGAGCAGCGAGAACTCGACGATCCGGAGTTGGACGACCTGCTTGGTGCGGCCTTCGCCGAACTCGTCACCAGATACGGTGCCGAAGGGCGCTCACAGGTCCAGCCGGGCGCGACGTATCTCGTCGCCGTCGTCGAGGGGCAGGCGGTGGGCTGCGCGGCACTGCAGGCGGCGACCGAGGACTCCGGCGAGGTCAAGCGGATGTACGTGCGTCCGGCGTACCGGGGTCGCGGGCTGGCCCGGGCGCTGTTGAAGGCGTTGGAGCAGACCGGGCGGGACCGCGGCTACCGGTCGATCCGGCTCACCACCGGCAACCGGCAGCCCGAGGCGATCGCTCTCTACGAGAGCAGCGGGTACGCCGAGACTCCGCGGTACGGCAAGTACGTCGACCAGCTCTGGACCCACTGTTACTCGAAGGCTCTCTCGTAGGAGCGTAAGAGTCTTCGTGAATCGCGCTCACGCCGGGACCATGAAACGGGTGAGCGACATCCCCGAATTGCGCGGCGCGTGGTGGGAGGTCGGCCTCCAGGCGCGCGTCGACGCCGGTATCGCGGGGGTCGCCAAAGCCTTGCCGCGCCAGATCGCGACCGCGTTCCGGCGCGCGATGGCGGCCGACCGCGCGGGCACGATCGCCACCATCGCCATCACGGTCACCGCCGGGGTCATGGCGACGCTGGGCCTGCTGACCACCCAACGGGTCCTCATCGCCGTGCTCTCCCAAGGGCCGACGGTCGAACGCGTCGAGGCCGCCCTGCCCGCGCTGCTGATGCTGGTCGTCCTCACCGCCGTCCGGGGTGCGCTCGGCATCGCCTCCGGGTGGACTCAGACGCGCCTCGAACCCCGGTTGCGTCAGCAGGCCGAGCGCTCCCTCTTCGAGGCGACGACCGCGGCCAGTGGCAGCGGCTCGCTGCCGCCCGCGGCTTCTTCCGGGACGCCGACCTGCTGATCATGGACGAGCCGTCGTCGGCGCTGGCCGCCCGCGCCGAAGCCGCCCTGGTCGCCTCGGTACGCGCCCGCCACGGCGCGAAGACCACCGTGCTGATCACGCACCGGCTCGCCAACGTACGCCACGCCGACGTGATCTTCGTGCTCCATGAGGGCCGCCTGGTCGACCAGGGTACGCACGCCGAGCTGATCGCCGGGGGGCGGGCTCTACAAAACCTGGTACGACCTGCAGAAGATCGGCTACACCGACGCCTGAACGGTGTCGCGACGCGGAAGGGGCTCGCCGAGCTGATCCTCGACACGCTGTCGCAGCAGCTCGTATTCGTCGTTGCGCCGCTTCAACTGGCCGGGCGGCCGCTGGACGACCCTGGCACCGGAGACGACCTCGCCCGCCTGAAACTGCTCCCGGGTCAGGTCGATCTCCATCCCGCTGCCCAGGCGGTTCCACCAGTGGTACCCCTGCGGCGACCCGCCGGCCGTGTGCACGTCGCCCAGGATCAGGTCGCCGCCGAAGAGGTCGTGCAGGATCAAGGCGGTCACATCGCAGTGGCCGAGGGCCGGATTGGCGTCGTCCCAGCCTGACCGCTCCAGGTCGTCGGGGGAGCACGTGTCGGCGGCCCAGCTGGCGCGCAGCGCGTTCTCCACGGCGGTCAAGGTCATCGGAGGCATGCCAGCGAGACTGCCACAAGCCTCCGACATCATGCGCGGGTGGCCGCGACCTGCAGCGGGCAGGCAGTGTCGACGCGATCGGCCAGCTCGGACCGCAATTGCGCGAGTTCGGCCATCCGCGCATCGATCACGTCGATCTTCGCGGCGAACAGCGCGGACAACGCCGCGGCGCTGTCGGGCGAGTCCTTCAGCTGCTCGCCCGTGCGGACGATCTCGGCCAGCGAGAACCCCAGCCGCTGAGCCGTGCGGACGTAATCCAGCCAGGGCAGCGTCTCCGGCGGGAAGTCGCGGTATCCGTTGCTCAGCCGCCGGCTCGCCACCAGGCCGACCTTCTCGTAGAACCGCACGGTGTCGGTGCTCAGCCCGGCCCGCTCGGCGATTTCCCCGATGCGCATGCTCCTCCTCTACTTGACCTTGGAGCGTACTCCAGGGTTTAGCGTCCCGATCATGACGAAGAACTACCTGCGGACCGTCCGGATCAGCGCCTGGTACGACCTGATCGTGACGGCCGGGTTCGCCACCCCGTGGACGTACGCGCTGCTGCACGCCGCGTTGTCGGACGTGGGAACGGCGGCCGGGCTCGGCGGCTTCCCACCCCTCGACCCCCTCCAATCCCTGTACGCCACCCTGATGGGCTCGGTCGTGCTGATCTGGGCGCTGCTGCGGATCACGCGTACGCTGCCGATCCACGGGCTGTTCGACGGCATCGCCCGGCTGCTGTTCTCCACCTGGTTCGCGTACGCCCTGGGGCACGGGGTCAGCCGAATCCTGTGGGGCTTCCTCGCCGTCGAGGTGACCTTCGGCGTACTCCAGCTCGCACCGTGGGCTCGTAGAGTCACGGCATGTCCCAGCTCGGCCTGCCCTACGGAATCGTGACGGTCGTCGACCACGACCCGTCGTGGCTGCTCACCGGCTCCGCGTACGCGGCCGACGTGGCGGCATTGCTCGGCGAGCTGACTGACGGCGTCGAGCACATCGGATCGACCTCGGTGTCGGGGCTCGCCGCGAAGCCGGTCATCGACCTGGCCATTCGCCAGGGTCCCGCAGTGCCGTTCGATCCAGTGCGGGACGCGCTCACGGGAGCCGGGTACATCTACCGCGGCGACGCCGGCCAGGACGGCGGGCAGGTCTTCGTGGCCGAGCCGGAGCCGTGGGTGCGGACCGTCCACCTGCACGTGGTGGCCGCCGGCGATCCGCAGTGGCCGCGCTACCTCGCCGTACGCGATCGCCTCCGCGCCGATCCGGAGGCGGTCGCCCGCTACGGCGCCCTCAAGCGCGACCTCGCCGTCCAGTACGCCGACGACCGTCGGGCCTACACCCGAGCGAAGACTGACTTCCTGCGGGACCTGCTCCGCTGAAATGCGTCGCGCCCAGCTCGGGAGGCTCGATACCGTGGCCGCGTGACACTGCTGTCCCTGCCCGTCGCCGACCGTCTCCGATCGGCCGGTCATGTGCTGATCGCCGGGGCCGGCGGTGGCTTCGACGTGTACGCCGGACTGCCGCTGGCGTTGGCGCTGCGCGCGGCGGGCGTACGCGTGTCGCTGGCGAGCTTCTCGATCAGCGAGCTGGGCATGCTCAAGCCGGACGCGTGGCTGCGTACCGGGCTGGCCGTGATCCGGCCGGACTCGCCCGGCAACGACCGGTACTTTCCCGAACGTGCGCTTGCCCGCTGGCTGCACACCAAGGGCCACGATCCCGTCGTGTACGCCTTCGAACGTACCGGCGTCCGCCCGCTGCGGGCGGCGTACCGGAAGCTGGTGGAGCTGCTGGCCGTCGACGCGATCGTCCTGGCCGACGGCGGCACCGACATCCTGATGCGCGGCGACGAGGCCGGTATCGGCACGCCGGAGGAGGACATGACCAGTCTGGCGGCGGTCGCGGGCCTCGACGTGCCGCTGAAGCTGGTCGTCAGCCTCGGCTTCGGCATCGACTCACATCACGGCGTCTGCCATGCGCACGTGCTGGAGAACCTGGCCGCGCTGCAACGGACGGGCGGCTATCACGGCGCCTGCACCGTGTCGCCGGAGGGCTATCTGGAGGCGGTCGCGCACGCTGCCCGCGAACACCCGGCGCATGCCAGCATCGTGCATGGGCAGGTCGCGGCCGCGTTGCGGGGCCAGTTCGGCAATGCGCCGGTGACCGTGCGGACTCGTGGCACCGAGCTGTTCGTGAACCCGTTGATGGCGCTGTACTTCGTCGTCGGCCTGGACGCGCTGGCCGCCGAGCTGCGCTACCGCGACCTGATCGAGCACTCCCGTACGCCTCTGGAGGTCGGGCTGGCGATCGAGGCGTACCGGGAGCAGACCGAGATCCGGCCGCGCCGCCCGATCCCGCACTGACACCGGGCGGCCGGGTAACCCGGGTCGGGTCAGGTGAGGTCGGCGACGGGGCCGAGTTGGCGGACGTAGTCGCGTACCGGCGGCGACAGCTCGTCCTCGGCTCGCTTCTGGCCGACCACCTCGTACCAGGCGAGGTTCTCGATCCAGAAGCGGGCGATGAACTCGTCGAAGTCGTCGGCCACCAACATCAGGTCCTCGGCCGCCTCATGCGGCTCGGCTTCTTCGCAGTCGTACGCGATGCCGCCGCAGACCACCTCGTGCGTGCCGGAGGGGAGCAGGTGCAGGTACCAGAAGAGGCAGCCCTGCTGGTCGTTGAGGAAGCGGACGAGGGTGGCGCCTTCGGTGACCGGGCTGGGCGCGGCCGGCAGGGCGCTTTCCCAGTAGCACGACGTGCAGGTGGGAACGGAGTCGCGCAGCGCCGTGTCGGTCACGAAGGCGATGAACGACTCGGGCAGCGCGGCCCGGTGCCCGGCGACGCTGACCGGCCCGCCCAGCGTGGCCATCCCGTAGCGACCCGTGGCGAGCTCGTTCAGCGGGACCAGGTCGGCCATCCAGGCGTGGAGCCCGCCTGGGTAGTCCAGCGGTAGCGCGGGGAGGTCCGTGGCGGGATCGAAGCCGTAGGTCCCGCTCACCGGACGATGGGGTCCCAATCCGGCGGAGACCCAGCCGCGACTCAAAGTCATGCGCGGCACTCTAGCGACGGCCACCGACAGCGCCGTCAGACCGTGGCGATTTCGAAGTGGACGGACGCGTCCCGGTCGCGGGGACCGTTCAGCACGAGCAGGTCGACGTCGGTCGGCTGGGCGCGCAACCCGGTCAGCGCCCTGGCCAGCGGATCGCGGGTGTCCAGGCCGACGGTGAGGAACGAGTACTGCCCGTGGAGCCGGTCGCAGCCGTGGCGCAGCAGCGTACGCAGCGTCTCCGGGGTGTCGGCGCACACGTTGACCGCCGTGCGGTAGCCGAGCGCTCCGCCTGGCTTCGGCAGCCTGGGTGCGCCGAACAGTGGGGCGGCCAGGTTGAACGCGACGCGGACGGCGGCCAGCCGGGGGGAGTAGCCCATCACCCGCATCTGCTTGATGTCGTGCTGGTCCCACAGCCCGACGAACCCGGCCAGCTCGCCATCCGGTCGTCGAGCCAGCAGATACTCCAGACCGGGCTGGCCGAACGGCAAGTCGGCGAGGACGGGCGCGAACTGCCGTCGCGTTGCGAGCCGATGCCAGAGCTTGACCATCTCCGGTTCGTCGGACGGTTCGGCGAGGCGTACGCCGAGATCCGACGGGCGGGGCCGATGCCGAGTCAGCAGGTCGACGCTGGCGGAGCGGATGGTCGCCCAGCGGGTCACGCCCGGGAGGAAGCCCAGGGCCAGCGTCGCGGCGGCGTCGTTGCCCGCCAGCACCGTCGAGATCATCGGCGCGTGCGGACCCACCAGATCTTGTGCGGCGGCGTATGCCCACTGCCCGAGCGCCCGGGCGACGCCGCGCCGCCGGAAGTCCGGATGGACCTTCAGATCGCCGACGTACGCGATCTCGCCCGGTTCGCCGTCCAGGAACGCGGTTCGGCGGGCGACCGCGATGCACCCGAGCGGCCCGGCGTCGCCGTCGACCACGCCGACCCGCCAGGTGTCCCCAGCGAGGCGGTTCAGCGCGAAGTAGTCCGGTGCACGATCGAACCGCAGTGCGAGGTCGCCGTCCATCGTGGACTGCGTGGCCAGGCTCACCAAGGCGTCGTTGTCGGTGGGGCGAGCGTCGCGGACTCTCATGCGGCCACCTCGCAGACGGCGACGCGACGCTGGCACAGGCTGCGGTCGGCGCGGATCATCCGTTCGCCGAGCGGGCGGTCCTCGCGTACGGCGTCGCGCCAGCGCTCGGGCACCTCGGTCCAGCCGACGAAGTTGCGGAACACGAGCCGGGCACCGGGCCGGGCGGTGCGGACGATCTCGGCGAACAGGTCGTCGATCTGTTCGGCGGTCAGCCATTCGCAGATGTTCGACAAGGCGAACCCGGCCATGCTGTGGTCCGGGCGCGTACGCAGATAGTCGGTGAACGCGGCGTCGACGAGGTGGAGCCGGCCGACCGGGACGGCGCCGGCCAGGTAGGGCGGCCGGCTCGTCACCGGATAGCTCCCCGTGAGCAGGTAGTGCAGGAAGTAGTTGTCGGACACCGAGAGGTCGCTCAGCGTGTGCTGGGCGACGGCGTGGAAGTGCGCCGCGTAGGTTCCGTCCTCGACGTGGGCGAAGAACCGCTCGTCGTACGCCCGCCGCAGCACCAGCCGGTTGCACAGCACCCGGAACAGCGCCCGCCAGGCCGGCGAGTCCCACTCGTCGCGATAGAACCGTCGTTGATCGTCGATGGTGGACAGCCGGAGCAGGTCCGGCACCCGGCGGCGGTGCGTCGTGCGTACCACCCGGGCGATCAGGCGCATCAGCCGCTCGGTGACGCCGGACTGGAGCACACCCCGGCCGACGGCGGCGGGACGGCCGTCCCAGTAGCGGCTCGCCGCCGGGCTCAGCACTCCGCGGATGCCCCGGTACGCGTACCGCCGGTCGTCGGCGCTCATCGGGACCGCCCCGAGCAGCCCCAGCGCCGTACGCCGATCCAGCCGGTCGACCGCCGCCGCCTTGAACTCGACCAGATGGTTCTGCGTACGGTTGACGTCTACCCCGGTGACGTCCGGCGCACCTGCGGCGACCAGGGACAACGCGGTGCATCCGGCCGAGCTGACCACCGCGATCGGGCCGTCCCAGCGCCCGGCGAAGGCGTCGATCTCGACCTGCGGGTCCTCCCGGACCTGGGCGAAGAACAGCCGATCGTCCACTGCTCCGGGCAGTTCAACGCGCTGCAGCATGGCGTCTCCTCTCGACCGGCGCCGCGAGCAGGGCACCGGTGGCCGCCGCGATGACGGCGACGGGGTCGGGCTCGCGATATCCGGGCCAGGCGGCGCGCAGCCGGTCGGTCCGGAACGTCTTGGGCAGGTAGAGCTGTTCGGCGAAGGGGAGCATCGAGGTCAGCGCCGGTTGCAGCGGTCCGCCGCGCAGCCGCCGGGCCGCGTCGGCCAGGTCGAGGAACGCGGCCCGGTCGCACGGCAGCGGCCGGGGCAGCATCCGCCGCTGGAACGCCGGATCCCGCTCGAACACGGTGAACGCCGTGTCGATCACCGTGCCGAGCGGCAGCGCCCCGCCGCAGACGTGGTAGATCCCCGGGTCGGCGGCGAGCATCGCCAGCACGGCGTCCACGGTGAACTCGGCGGTGGCCAGGCTCAGCGGCGTCGCCGGGTCGCCGGGCAGCAATGTCAGCAGCCCCTGATGGAACAGCCGCAACGTGTGGTGGAAGACGTTGAACTGGCCGATCGCGCCGCTGTCGTCCTCGGCGATCACCGTCGGCAGGCGTAGCACGGTCAGGGGCAGATCCGAGGCGAGCAGGACCTCCTCGGCCGCCCACTTCGACCACTCGTAATGGTTGGCGAACCCGGCGTCGGTCAGCCGTGTCTCGCGCACTTCGCCGTGGCGTCGGCCGGCGGCGTACAGGGTGGACAGGAACACGAGCCGGTCGAGGTCGCCGCAGCGCTCGGCGAACTCGCGTACGCGGGCCGTGCCGGTCACGTTGACCTGCTCGGCGCGGTCGCGCTCAAGGTCGAACCGGATCAGCGCCGCCGCGTGGACGATCCGGGTGATCCGCCGGGGATCCACGTACGCGAACGGGTCGCCGTCGCGCAGATCGGCTGGGACGACCTCGGCCCCGGGCAGGTGGGCGAGCTTGGCGCGCTTCCGGTTCAGCTCGGCGTCGTCCGCCGCGCGCACGGCCAGCACGAGGTCGTCGTCGGCGGCCAGGGCGGTGGCGATGCGGCGGCCCAGATAGCCGTCCGCGCCGGTGATCAGAGTCGTCATCGGGCCACCGCCTTCTCCGCCGCCGTCACCAGGTCCGGCCAGCCACCCGGGTCGGTGCCGTGCCGGTCGACCAGGGCGTACAGCCAGCGTTCGAGACCGAAGGCGACACACGCCGTCGACGCCGGCACCCCGTCCCGCGAGATGCCGAAGGTGGAGCCGAAGTGCTCGTGGTGCCGGTTGGCCGAGGCGAGCGCCAACGCGCCATAGGCCGCCTCGTGCTTGACCGGCTGTACGCGCTGCAGCAGGAATCCGGGCTGGCGGTGCGGACGGAAGAATGGATCGGTCGCGGGCGACCAGTCCAGGGGCAGATCGATGAACCGGCTGAAGTCGTCGGCCAGCGCCCGGGTCTCGGTGAGGAACGACGCCGCCTCGGCCGGGGTGCCGAGGCAGACGACCTCCCGCATCGCGAAACTCCACTGCCGCTGAAGCGGCTCGTAGTGTTCCTCGCGGCGAAAGCACGTGGACCGCGTCGTCACGTACGCCGCCTCGGCCAGCTGCGCACTCCGGCGTTGTGCGTACACGTGGAAGCAAGCAGCCGGGGTGAGGACGGTCGTGACCGGGCCGGTGCGCGTGAGCACGACGGATCCGGCCGGGTCGACCACCGGGCCGTCGGCGAACTCGCCGAGATTGACGTCGGTGGGTTCGAGCCCGATCGCGAAGGTTGCCTGGTGTGGGAAGGCGCGCAGGTGGCTGGTGACGGCCGCGGCGGGCAGTGTCGCGGGCGGTTGTTCCTCGACGGCGTCCCAGCGCGCGGCCAGCCGGCGCAGCGCCAGATCGAGGTCGTCGGCGAGGCGCAGCAACGGACCGGACAGCCCGGACTGGCCGTACGCGTCCCAGCGCAGCCCGAGGTCGGTGAGGTCGGTGAGCGTGGTCATGCGGGTCCTCCGAAGCGGGTGAGCATCGCGTCGATGCTGTCGAAGTCGCCGATCCGCAGCTGCTCGACGTCGATCGGCGCACCGCGCAGCCGTTCGAGCAGCATGATCAGCTCGGGCAGGTGGATCGACCGCAGTACGCGCACCGAGAACAGCGCGGTCTGGTCGGTGATCGCGACGTCTCCGGCGTGCCTGGCGACGAACGTTCGCAAGGCCTGCCGGATCTCAGTCTCAGAACGCATCGGACGGTTCCTCGGTCAGTACGCCGGCCGCCGTCAGCACGCGCAGGCACTTGGCCGAAACCCGCCGTCGATGCTCCCGTTGCGCGGGCGCGCACCAGGCCAGGTCGGCCAGCTCCCAGGGTTCGGCGAAGCCGGCGTCGGCGTAGACGTCGGGGTGGTAGTAGTCGCGCCAGCTGGCGGCAAGGAATCGATGGAGGTCGGCGCGGATCTCGTCGATCACCGCCGGCTCCCAGCCCGGGGCCGCCGCCGCCCACAGCGCTGCGGTCAGCTGCCGCCCGAATGCCAGATGCCGGGCCTCGTCCCGGTGATGGCTGTCGTTGATGAACCGCGCCAGCGGATGCAACCGCCGATCCCGGGCCTGGACGCGATTGCAGTGGTCCACGATCTCCTCGAAGATCATCGTCTTGGCGAAGAACAGGAAGTCGTCGACGTCGCGCGGGCGCTCGGTGGCGAATGGTAGCTGCCGCGTCCGGTGCACCCGGGCGTACCGGGTGCAGAAGCCTCCGAAGTAGACGCTGTGCTTGTTCTCCTCGTCGAGGAAATGGTGCAGATAGCCGGTGAAGGCGGCCAGGTCACTGCGATACAGCCGGGCGGCGAGGCCCTGCATCAGCGACTTCTCGCCATGGATGTTGAGGCTGTAGAAGCCGGCCGCCTCGTGGAAGGCGAGCCGTTTGCGAGCCTTCTCGTCGAGGCTCGGCCACACGTCGGTGCCGTAGAGGCTGACGTATTCGGGACTCGTGAACCAGTCCGCTTCCGGTTCCACAGTGGAAGGCCAGTCGACTGTCGTGTAGGGATTCTGGAAGGCCCGCTCGGACAACCGGCTCAGCCGCTCGGCCGTCGGCGCCACCTCCGCCAACGCGGTGGCCAACGCGCTCACTTCGTCACCTCCAGCGCCGCGCATTGCCAGTTCAGCCCGAACCCGGCCATCGCCAGCGCGATCCGCTGACCGGGCCGCGCCTGGCCCGAGGCCAGCAACGCGGTCAGGTTCACCACCACGTCGGCGGAGATCACGTGGCCGACATCCGGCAGCGACGGATGCCAGACCCGCCCGTGGTCCACGGCCAGCAGCCGGGCGACGATCCGCCACGCCTGCTCGTGGGTGTTCTGCGGGACGATCCAGTCCAGCTCGGACGGAAAGACGCCGATCCGCGCCGCCGTCTCCCGCACGATCCGGTGCGTGTACGCGAAATAGGTGCCGACGGTCTCGTCATCGCCTGCCCGGCCGAGCCCGCCGTTGGTGATCTGGTGAACGGCGAGCAAGCGGCACACGTCCGGCTCCCGGCCCACGACGCACGCGGCGGCCCCGTCCGAGATCACGTTGTACGCCTGCTCGTACCAGGCGCCGTCGGGAAAGCGGTCGGCGGTCACACACAACACGCGCCGGAACTCCGGCTCGGCAGCCAGCAGCGCTTTCGCGATCCGCAGCGCGCCGAGCATCCCGGTGCACGCCTGCTGATGCAGCCCGATCACGATCGCGTCGCGTAGCCCGAACTCGGCCTGCAACCGGCTCGCCGGGAAGTCCATCAGCACTTTGACGTCGCGGATCGGACCGTCCTGCGGCTCGGGCAGGCAGGTCGCGTAGACGATCGCGTCGATGTCGTGCAGGCCGCCGGTTCCTTCGAGCTCCGCCACCGCCCGGCGTGCCAAGTCGTACGCCGTCTCGTCCGGCGCGCATACGTGATGCCACCGGAAACCGGCCGCCTCCAGGTCGCTCGCGGCCGACCGCAGCAGCCCCGCTTCGGCGGACTCGCGGACGTGCCGCTTCTGGGTTCCCAGCGCGTACGTCAGTGATCCGAGATATACCCCGTCCATGGCCTCCATCGTCGGCAGGACGGGCCGCCCGGTCATGAGCGCCGGTACTCAGGTCGCCCTGAGTCGTTCACCCCACCGGCCGGGTTCTCTCGCCTGGGTAGCGGGGTTGATCTGGGGCTGAGCGCAGCTCCTTACGGGGGATAACCCCACGTCCAACTCGGGGGAGCTCCTGATGGTTCAGGCAGGCCCCGACGCCGAAGACTGAACCGCATGGCAGAGAAGATCAGGTTCAGCGTCGTCATCCCGTGCTTCAACGAGGCCGGCTACGTCGCCGACGCGCTGCTGTCGCTGCAGAAGCAGGACTTCGACGGCGGCTTCGAGGTCATCGTGGTCGATAACAACTGCACGGACGACACCGCGCAGATCGCCCGCGACCTCGGTGCGCGGGTGGTGACCGAGCCCATGCCCGGCGTCTGCAACGCCCGGCAGCGTGGCACGCTCGAAGCGCGGGGCGAGATCGTCGTCTCGGCCGACGCCGACACCGTGTACGGTCGCGACTGGCTCAGCCGCATCGACGCCCAGTTCCGCACCGGGGACGATGTCGTGGCCGTCGTCGGCCCGTGCGAGTACGCCGACGGCCCGCGCTGGGGCCGGGTGTACGGCCGGACGCTGTTCGGCGCGGTCAACGGCGTCTACAAGCTGACCGGCCGGGCCATGTACGCCAGCGCGACCAACATCGCGTTCCGCCGCGACGCCTGGACCGGCTACGACACCAATCTGACCCAGGGCGGCGACGAGCTGGACCAGCTGCGCAGGCTGCGCAAGCAGGGCCGGGTCCTGTACGCCCACGCCAACCCGACGTTCACCTCGGGCCGGCGGTTCACCCGGGGCCTGGCCTACAACGTGTTCGTCAGCCTTCCCGTGCACTACCTGCTCACCTACGGCGTGAACCGGATCGCCGGGCGGCGGGTGCTCGGCTCGGCTCCCGCGTTCCGGCACGAGCACGGCTCCTTCCAGGCGGCACTGCCCGCCCAGCCCGCCGCTCCGGCTGCGCTGCGGCCCGCAGCTCCCGCTGCCGCGATGGCTCCCGTCGTCGCGGCGACGCCGGTGCTGGCCGGGCGGGAGACCCGGTGATCGTCCTCGCCACCGTGCTGTTGGTCGTCGCGTTCGGGGGCGCGGCGTACTGGCTGCTGATGGCACCGTTCGGGCCGACGGCGCGGACCTACCCGCACCGCGCCCCGGCCGGGGACAAGGTGGTCGCGCTGACCTTCGACGACGGGCCGAACGAGCCGTACACCTCGGAGATCCTGGACATCCTCGAAGATCGGGGAGTCAAGGCCACCTTCTTCCATGTTGGACAGTGCGTCGAGCGGCATCCGGACGTCGTCCGGCGGGTGATCGCCGCCGGGCACGTCGTCGGCAACCATTCGCTGAGCCACCGGTTCGGCACCTATCTGCGGCCGGGTGCGTACGAGCGGGAGGTCGAGCGGACCCAGCAGATCCTCACCAACGTCACCGGCCACACTCCGGCGTTGGCGCGTACGCCGTGGCTCTGGCGGCATCCGGGGCTGCTGCGGATGCTGCGCCGGCGCGATCTGCACCCGGTGGCGGGGGAGTTCGGGCACGCGCTGGAGGTGTTCCAGCCCTCCGGCGTACGCATGGGCCGCCGGGCGGTGGCGAAGACGCGTCCGGGATCGATCCTCATCTTCCACGACGGATTCGACGGCCACGGCGGGAACCGCGGCGAGACCGTGCGCGCCGTACGCGAGACCGTCGACGGTCTTCTCCGGCGAGGTTACAAGTTTGTCACCGTCGACAAGCTGCTGGGGGTGTCCGCCTACCAGGGTCTTGCGGGGAGTGCGGAGCGCAAATATTCTTCGTGAGCCTGTGGCAAGAAGAAGAAATCTGCCACCCTCGCCCCCAAGAGGTCCTCATGGCACACGACATCTCCGACGCGATCTCCGAAGTGGATCGGCGTACGCTCCTGCGCGCCAGCCTGGGCCTGGCCGCGGTGGCGGTCGTCGGCACCGAGCTGGCCACGGGTACGCCCGCCGCGGCCGCCCCGAGCAGCGAGTTCCCCTGGATCATCGACTGTGACTCGTGGGGCGCCCGGCCGCCGTCGAGCACGATCCAGCTGACCAACAACACGACCAACAAGATCATCCTGCACCACATGGCGTTCCCGAACGTCACGGACTACTCGCGGGAGCAGGCCGTCAAGCTCGCCCGGGACTGCCAGGACCTGCACATGGACGGCAACGGCTGGGCCGACACCGGTCAGCACTTCACCGTCAGCCGGGGCGGCTACGTCCTCGAAGGCCGCCACCGCAGCCTCGAGCGGCTCGAGGCCGGCGACCACCAGGTCGTCGCCGCGCACTGCCCGGGTGAGAACGGCAACGCGATCGGCATCGAGAACGAGGGCACCTACATCACCGAGGTGCCGCCGGACGCGTTGCTGAACTCGCTGGTGCGGCTCTGCGTAGCCATTTCGCAGCGGTTCGGGCTGCACGCCTGGGACATCTTCGGGCACTGGGACTTCCGGTTCACCGACTGCCCCGGCATCGAGTTCTACAAGCTGTTCCCCTCGGTACGCTCCCGGGTCGCCGAAGCGATGGGCTCCGCCCACGCCGACATCCCGGACCGGCGCTGGCCCGACATCTGGCGGTTCGTCAACAGCCCGATCGTGCAGGTCGGTCAGTATCTGCTCAACCACCACGGGTACGCCGTGCCCACCGACGGCGCGTTCGGCTCCGCCACGGTCGCGGCCGTCGGGGCGTTCCAGGCGGCCAACGGCATCCCGGTCGACGCCGACGCCACCTTCACCTTGGCGACCTGGGAGGCGCTGGTCGTCGAGCTGGAGAAGGACGCCACCGGCCTGCCGGTCAGCGCGGTGCAGTACATGCTCAACCGCAAGGGCTGGCCGGAGGTCCTCGTCACCGGCGAGTACGACCACGTCACGATGAAGGCCGTCCAGGACATGCAGCGCCTGCACGGGCTGCACCCCAACGGCAAGGTCGACCTCTCCACCTGGTGCGCCGTCGTCGGCGGCGCCGTCCGCGAGGCATTCCAGTACTGACATGTGTTGCCGGGCGGTGATCGCGCCGCCCGGCAACCTCGTCACAAGATCCGCAGGACACGCCGCGCTACCTCGCATCCGCGCTGCACAGCGTGGTTCAATGCGTCGGCAGAGCGAAGATTCACCGTACCTAGGGGATGACTGTGTCCTACGAAGAGACGCTGAAGGGCATGGGCTTGATCATCGAGCCCATCGAACTCGACAACGGCAAGTTCGCGCTCGCGACCAGGGTCGGTGATCTGATCTTCACCTCGGGTCAGATCTCCTCGTGGGACGGCAAGGACATCAAAGGCAAGGTCGGCGCCGACGTCTCCGTCGAGGAGGCGTACGAGGCCGCGCGAATGTGCGCGCTGAACAATCTGCGGGCCATCCGCTCGCTCGTCGGCTCGCTCGACGACATCGAGCAGTTCGTGAAGGTTCTCGGCATGGTGAACGTCGCCCCGGACTTCGACAACACGCCCGCGGTCGTCAACGGGTGCAGCGACCTCCTCCGGGAGGTCTTCGGCCCGGCCGGGCAGCACAGCCGCAGCGCGGTCGGGATGACCATCCCGTTCAACTGGGCCGTCGAGGTCGAGATGGTGGTGAAGGTCCGATGAGCCAGGACAAGGTGGCGTACTCCACCGACCAGGCCCCCAGCCCGGCGGCGAGCTACTCGCAGGCCGTCCGCAAGGGCAACACGGTCGCCGTCGCCGGACAGGTCGGCCTGGACCCGGCCACCCGCCAACTGGTCGAAGGCGGCGTCGCCGAACAGACCCGCCAGACGCTCACCAATGTGGTCGCGGTGCTCGCCGCCGCGGGCGCCACGATGGACGACGTCATCATGATGCGGGTCTACCTCACCAGCCACGAGCACTTCGCGGCGATGAACGAGGTCTACCAGGAGTTCGTCCAAGCCCCGTTCCCCAGCCGGACCACGGTCTTCGTCGGGCTCGCCCCGGGCATGCTCGTCGAGATCGACGCACTGGCCGTCCTGTAGCCCAGCCGGCGGCTGAGACACCACCCGGCGCCTCAGCCGCCGCTTCCGCTCACAACCCGGCGGGCAACGGTTCGGCGTGCAGCACCTGAAGCGAGCTGACCGCGCGGGTCAACGCGACGTAGAGCCGCTGCAGCCCGCGCTCCTCGGCCGCGACGATCCGGGCCGGCTCGACGACGATCACCGAGTCGAACTCCAGCCCCTTGGCCAACCCCGCCGGTACGCACACCAGCCGGGCCGACTCCAAGGCGTCCTCGTCGACGCCGACGAGCGCGGTGTCGAGCCCGGCCGCCGTCACCGCCGCGTGCAGGGCGGCGATGTCCGAGTCGGCGGCGATGACGCCGACCGAGCCTTCGGTGGCCAGCCGTGCCTTACCGGCGTCCACGACAGCCGAGGTCAGCTCGCCGGCGGGCACCGGAAGCACCTCCAACGCGCCGGAGGTACGCCGGACCGAGGTCGGCACGCCGAGCCCGGGAGCGATGGCGGGCAGCAGCCGGGCGGCGTACTCGATGATCGCGGCGGGCACCCGGAAGCCGCGGTCGAGCACCGCGACCTCCGCGTCCGGCTTGCCGAGATGGGCCAGCAGCGACGGCCAGTCACCGGCCGCCCACGGGCTCGTGCCCTGCGCGATGTCGCCCAGCACGGTCAGCGATCCGTTGCCGCAGCGGCGGCCGAGCGCCCGGCACTGCATCGGGCTGAGGTCCTGCGCCTCGTCCACCATCAGATAGCTCAGCGACGGCACCCGGTCGATCAGCCCGGCCAGCTCGTCGAGGAGCACCGTGTCGGCCGCCGACCACCGGGCCGATTTCACCGAGCGAGCGGGCTTGGCCCACCGCACGGCCGCCTGCTCCTGCTCGTCGAGCAGATCCGCCGCACACGCGGCGAGGAACTCCGCGTCGGACAGGAGCCGGAAGAGTACCTGCTCGGGAGTCAGCTTCGGCCAGACCGCATCGAGGACCCCCTTCACCGGCTTGGACCGGGCGACCGCCGCCACCTCCCGGTCGTCCGGCGTCGCGCCCCGCCGCTCCATCTGCATCACGACCAGGCCCGCGATCCGCTGCGCCGCGCCGTCCCGCCCGGCGGCATAGCGTACGGACTGCATCTCGCTCACGATCTGCGCCATCCGGCCCTGGCCGACGCGGTACCGAGTCGAGCCGTGCACGTACACCAGATCCTCGCCGGGCAGCGACACATGGCTCCACAACGCCCGCCGCAGCACCTCGGCCATCCGCGCGTCGCCCTTCACGAGCAGGGCGTCCGGGGTGTCCACACCAGACACGGTCCGCTCGATCAGCTCGTCGATCGTCTTCTGGCCCACCGACACCTCGCCCAGCGCCGGCAGGACGTGCCGGATGTAGGACAAGAACGACCGGTTCGGCCCCACCACCAGCACGCCCGCGCCGAGCCGCTGCGGCTCCGCGTACAACAAGTAAGCCAGCCGGTGCAGACCCACCGCGGTCTTGCCGGTCCCCGGCGCGCCCTGCACGCAGATGCTCGGCTGGAGCGGCGCACGGACCAACTCGTCCTGCTCGGGCTGAATGGTCGCGACGATGTCGCGCATGGGCCCAGACCGTGGCCGCTCGATCTCCGCGGCCAGCAACGCGCCCGGTCCGCTGGCCCCGCTCCCCAGAATCTCATCTTCATACGCCGTGAGCAGCGCACCTTCAGCGAAACCATAGCGCCGGCGCCGGACCACGCTCAGCCGGTCCTTCGGCGTCGCCCGATAGAACGGCATCGACACCGGTGCCCGCCAGTCCACCACCAGCGGAGTGCCGTCGTTGTCCCGGACGTGCCGCCGCCCGACATAGACGCGGTCCTCGCCGCCGGCCGAATCCTCGAAGACCGTGCCCGGGTCGTAATCGAGCCGGCCGAAGAACAGCGGGACGTCCGGCAGATCGACGAGATCCCGGCCCCGCTGGGCGCGGGCGATCCGGTACATCGTGTTGAACCACACCTCGTCGGTGCCGGACACGAACTCCGGGGTCTCCGTGTCCAGCACGTCCTGCCGCATCCGGTCCAACGCGCCCCGCGCGTGCGCCAGATACGCCTGCTCCGCCGTGATCTCCGTGCTCTCGTCCATGCTGAAGTCCATCCCTAGTCGTGATGATTCAGCCGGCAGTCACGCCCGTCCTCAGTTCAGCGTGCGTACGCTGCGAGGGGTTCGCCTCGATTGCGGCGGAGGAGCCTATCCCGGCGAAACTCGGAGGCTCAACCGATTTTCCGATCGATACCTTGCCCTCGTTATGAACGAGACTCCCGCCCGGCAGATCCGGGCGCTGCACGACGACGACACGATCACCGTCTACCAGGCGTACAGCCCGGCGATCGCCGAGCCCGCCGCCCTCTCCGGGCGCTTCGGACCGGGCTTCAAGCGAGACCGGATGACCTGGATCAAGCCATCCTTCCTATGGATGATGTACCGCTGCGGCTGGGCCGGCAAGGCCGGTCAGGAACGGGTGCTCGCCATCCGCATCCGCCGCGACGGGTTCGACTGGGCGCTCGCGAACAGCGCGCTGAGCAGCTACGAGCCCGGCATTCATCGCGACCGCGATGAATGGAAGCAGTCGCTGCGCGCGCCGGTCCGCATCCAGTGGGACCCCGAGCGCGACCTGCACCTGCGCCCGCTGCCGCACCGCGCGATCCAGGTCGGCCTCTCCGGCGAAGCCGTACGCCGCTTCACCGACGACTGGATCCTCGGCATCGACGACATCACGACGCAGTGCCAGGCGATCCGGGCGATGATCCGCGGCGGCGGCCTCGACGAGGCCCGCGACATGCTCCCCGCCGAGCGCCCGTACGTCCCGGCCGAGGCGGTCAGAAGCCGCTGATGCGGTCCGGGAGCTGTGCCTCGGCCTCGTCGAGGTCGGCCCACAGGTCGAACCAGACGCGGCTGCGGCCGGCCGGCTCGTCGAGGCCGACGACGGCGACGCTTAACACGCCCCACAGGATCTCGTAGCTGTCGCCGGAGTCGACGCCCAGGCCGAACGACAGCGCGAGCGCCGCCCGGGTGACGATCAGTTTGTCTGGATCGTCGGGCGCGGGCCGGCCCGCCGTGAGGAAGCGCGGCTCGGCGACGATCTTCATCCAGCGCAGCGACGCGTCCGGCACCTGATCCTGCAACACTTCCAGGACCGACTCGCGGATGGCGGCAGCGGGGTCTTCGCCCATCCAGTCGAGCCAGTGATCCGCCTCGGTCAGGTGGCTGAAGTCGTCCTGGGGCGGCCCGTGCTCCTCGTTCGGCTCGTACTCGCCGGTCAGTACGCCGTCCGGCCCGACCTCCCAGGCGCCCAGGATCGCCTCCGGCGGAATGTATCCGTCGGGATCGCCGATCATCTCCCCGTCGATCTCGTAGACGTAGCCGCCCGGATTCTGGGCGGCCTCGGCGATCAGTTCGTCCGGCGGCGTGCGCTGCATCCCTCCAATCTAGACGGCCTGCCGGTCGCGCCCAGGGCGGGGTTTCCGGGATGAGGCCGCGTGGGTACCGGCCGCGCACATCGGAACGGGGCGAGCGGCAGGGGAGCGGAATGAAGGTCTACGCCTGGGTCTTGGTCGCCCTGCGCTGGCTGGTCGTGGCGTTCTGGGTGGTCGCGGCGATCGCGGCGGTGCGGTTGCTGCCGGCGGTCGGGCAGGGCGGGGAGGATCTCAGCCAGCTCGTCTCGGTCGGCAACCCGGCGGTCCAGACCGAGGTGCGGTCCTACGACAAGTTCGGCTTTCCGCTGCTGAGCCGAGTCGCCGTGGTGCAACGGGATCCGCGTGGGCTGCCGCTCGACGTGCAGGCCAAGGCGGTGTCCCGCGCCCGGGCGGTCACGGAGGGCCAGTACGCCGATGTGCAGCCGATTCTCGCGGCGGTGCCGATCACCAACGAGAAGAAGCTGCTGCCCGGATCGCGGGAGGACGGCACGACCATCATCACGTACCTGTTCACCAGGCCCGATGTGAGTCTGGCCGAGCAGGTCGACGCGGCCGACCAGTTCGTGGCGAAGTATTACGGGCCGCAGGATCACGTCGTCGGGGTCACCGGTTCGGTGCCCGCCCGGGTCGAGCAGGGGCGGATCGTGTTGTCCTCGCTGACCTGGCTGGAGGTCGCGACGGTCGCGGCGGTGTTCGTCATCGTGGCGTTCGCCTTCCGTTCCGTGGTCGCGCCGGTGCTAGCACTGGCCGTGGCGGGCCTGGCCATCGTGATCACGCTGCGGGTGGGCGGCGCGCTCGCGGAGCGCTTCGACGTCGCGGTTCCCCAGGAGACACAGCCGTTGCTGGTCGCGTTGCTGCTCGGGGTAGTCACCGACTATGTGGTGTTCTACGTTTCGGCGTTGCGCGTACACCTTGATGACGGCATGGACCGGCTGTCCGCCGCGCGGCTGGCGACGGCGCGGTTCTCGCCGATCATCATGACCGCGGGAGCGACGGCCGCGGCCGGGACGGGCGCGTTGATCGTGGCCGGTACGCCGACCTTCCGAGCGTTCGGGCCGGGCCTGGCGGTCGCGGTGACCATCGGCATGGTGGTGGCGGTGACGCTCGTGCCCGCGCTGCTGGCGATCCTCGGGCGCGCGGTGCTGTGGGCGCCGGGGCGGTCGCGGCGGCGGCCGAAAGCGGTACGCGAGCCGCGCGGCTGGTGGGCCCGCACCCTGACCTGGCCCGGCTTCTCGGTGGTGGTGCTCGTCGCCTGTGTGGGCGGGCTGCTGTGGGCGGCGTTGCCGGTGCGGCACATGACGCTCAGCGTGTCTTTTGTGGACGCTTTGCCCGCGACGCATCCGGCCCGCCAAGCCGCTCAGCAGGCCGAGGCGGGATTCGCCGAGGGCATCCTGTCACCGACCGAAGTGCTGGTGGAGGGCGCGGGCGTCACCGGGAAGACGGCCGAACTGGCCCGGCTGCGCGACGCGCTCGCGCACGAGCCGGGCGTCGCGGCGGTCGTCGGACCGGACGACCGCCTGATCGAGCAGGTACGCCCCTTGTTCGAGGCGAAGGATGGCAGCGCGGCCCGCTATCTGGTGGTGTTGTCCGACGAGCCGCTCGGCGCGCACGCGATCCAGACGGTGACCCAACTGCAGGCAGACCTACCCGCGTTGGCCGACCGTGCCGGACTCGGCGATGCGCGCCTCAGCCTGGGCGGCGACACGGCGGTCGCGGACGTCATCGTGGATCAGACCGTGGCCGACCTCGGCCGCATCGCGCTCGCGGCGCTGGTGGCGAACCTGCTGTTCCTCGCGTTGTATCTGCGGGCGTTGGCGGCTCCGCTGGCGCTGCTGGCGTGCAGCGTGCTGGCCATCCTCGCGACGCTCGGTCTGACGACGCGGGTGTTCGAGGACTGGCTCGGCAACGACGGGATCACCTTCTACGTCCCGTTCGCGGCGGCGGTGCTGCTGGTCGCGCTCGGCTCCGACTACAACATCTTCGGCATCGGGCCCGCCTGGCGTGAGGCCCGCCGCCGCCCGCTACGCGACGCGCTCGCGGTGACGCTGCCGGAGTCCGCGCGGGCGATCCGCGCCGCCGCACTGACCCTCGCGGTCAGCTTCGGCCTGCTCGCGCTCGTGCCGCTGCGGCCCTTCCGCGAGCTGGCCTTCGCGCTGTCCACGGGCATTCTGATCGATGCCTTCGTCGTACGCTCCCTGCTCGCCCCGGCGCTGCTGGCCGTCATCGGGTCGGCCGCCCAGTGGCCCGGACGCTACCTGGAGCGGCGGCGTACGCGCGGTGCATTAGGTACTTCTATAAGATCGTGATAGAAATTCCGTATGCGGTCCACCTCGGTCTCTTCTGACACGGACCTGAGCACCACCATCTCGCGGGTGTTCACCGCGTTGCGGCGGCTCAACCCGCCAGGACTCAGCCTGACCGCGGCGTCGACGCTCGCCACCCTCGAACGGGACGGTCCCCGGCGGCTCACCGAGCTGGCCGGGATCGAGGGCGTCACGCAGCCCGCGATGACGCAGGTCGTGTCCCGGCTCGAACGTGATTCGCTCGCCGCGCGTACCGCTGATCCCGGCGACCGCCGGGTGGTGCTCGTCGAGATCACCACGGCCGGCCTCGACCTGCTGCGTCATCGCCGGTCCGTCCGCAGCGGCAAAGTCGCCGCGCTTCTGGCCCATCTCGCGCCGCCGGAGGCGGCCGCGATCGAGGCCGCTCTCCCTGCTTTGAACGCCCTCGCCGACCTCGTCACCTCTCCGGAGAACGTCGCTCAATGACTGATCGCTATAAGTGGGTCGCGCTGTCGAACACGACCCTCGGCATGCTCATCGCCACGATCAACTCCTCGATCGTGCTCATCTCGCTGCCCGCCATCTTCAACGGCGTCGACCTCGACCCGCTGCTGCCCGGCAACGTCAGCTACCTGCTCTGGATGCTGATGGGCTACATGCTCGTCACCGCCGTGCTCGTGGTGACCCTGGGCCGGCTCGGCGACATCTACGGCCGCGTACGCATCTACAACCTGGGCTTCGCCATCTTCGCCGTGACCTCGGTGATCCTGTCGCTGGACCCGTTCACCGGCGGCAAAGGCGCCCTGTGGCTGATCGGCTGGCGAGTCGTGCAGGCGATCGGCGGCGCGATGCTCATGGCGAACTCCGCCGCGATCATCACCGACGCGTTCCCCGCCGCGCAGCGGGGCATGGCGCTGGGCATCAACATCGTCGCCGCCATCGCCGGATCCTTCATCGGGCTCGTGCTCGGCGGGGTGCTCGCCGAGTGGAACTGGCGCTCGATCTTCTGGGTCAACGTCCCGATCGGCGTCATCGGCACCATCTGGGCCTACAAGTCGTTGCGGGACAACGGCGTACGCCGGCCGGGGAAGATCGACTGGTGGGGCAACCTCACTTTCGCCGCCGGGCTGACCGCGCTGCTGGCCGCGATCACCTACGGCATCCAGCCGTACGGGGGCCACTCGATGGGCTGGACGAACCCGTGGATCATCGCCGGGCTGGCCGGGGGAGTCGTGCTGCTGGCCGCGTTCGCCGTCATCGAGGCCAAGGTGGCCGAGCCGATGTTCCCACTGCGGCTGTTCCGCATCCCGGCGTTCACCGGTGGCAACGCCGCCAGCCTGCTCGGCTCGATCGCGCGAGGCGGCCTGCAGTTCATGCTGATCATCTGGCTGCAGGGCATCTGGCTGCCGCTGCACGGCTACGACTACGAGCAGACCCCGTTGTGGGCCGGCATCTACCTGCTGCCGCTGACCATCGGGTTCCTCGCCGCCGGACCGCTCTCCGGGTACCTGTCCGACCGGTTCGGCCCGCGCCCGTTCGCGGCCGGCGGGCTGCTGCTCATGTCGGCGTCGTTCGCCGCGTTGCTGCTGGTGCCGACCAACTTCCACTACGGCGTCTTCGCCGTGCTGGTGTTCCTCAACGGCTTCGGCGGCGGCCTGTTCTCCGCCCCGAACACGGCGCTGATCATGTCCAGCGTCCCGGCACACCTCCGTGGTGTCGCCTCCGGCATGCGGGCGACCTTCCAGAACGCGGGCATGGTGCTGTCGATCGGCGTGTTCTTCTCGCTGATGGTCGCCGGACTGGCCGGCTCGCTGCCGTCCACCCTGGACTCCGGGCTCACCGCTCAAGGCGTACCGCCGGAGGCGGCGCACACGATCTCCGCGCTCCCGCCCGTCGGTACGCTGTTCGCGGCGTTCCTCGGCTACAACCCGATCCAGGAACTGCTCGGGCCGCAGATCCTCGGCCAGCTCCCGGCGGCGAACGCGGCGACCCTGACCGACCGCCAGTTCTTCCCGACCCTGATCGCCGGGCCGTTCCACGACGGACTGGTCGTCGTCTTCTGGCTGGCCATCGTCATGGGCATCCTCGGCGCGGCCGCCTCCCTGGTCTCCCCGCGTACGCAGGTGGCCACCGACCTGGTGACCCGGGAGAGCGAGCTGATCGACGAGCTGGGCGTGCAGCCGCTCACGCCGATCCCGGCGTCGGCCGAACCGTCCCGGGGCGACTGAGACCTCCGGGGCGGCCATCGGCTGCGGGGCGGCTGGCGTGCACGGGGCGCCGGCCGCTCCGCTCTGCCGTGGGGGGATGACCGACCACTGGAACGCTATGCACCTATCCGGTGGCGGGTTAGGTGCATAGCGTTCCAGTGACCGCCGTTCCCGCCGGCGAGACGGCGCGCGGCGAGACGGCGCGCGGCGACGGTGCCGCCGGGCGGTAGCGTGGCGAGTGTGGACGAAGCACACGAGCTGGCCCGGCGCTCGGCCGACGCCATGTACGCCGATGATCTCGCGTCGCAGCGCGCCGGGGCGACCATCGAGGACGTCGAGCCGGGCCGGGCCGTCGCGCACATGTCGGTGACCCGCGACATGATCAACGGTCATGACATCTGCCACGGCGGGTATGTCTTCTTGTTGGCCGACACCGCGTTCGCGTTCGCCTGCAACACCTACGGCACGCCGACGGTGGCGGAGTCGTGCGACATCGTCTTCGTCCGGGCGGCGAGGCTGGGCGACGAGCTGACCGCGGTCGCGACCGAGCGCACCCGGTACGGGCGCAGCGGCATCTACGACGTGACCGTCACCTGCGGCGACGAGGTCATCGCGGAGTTCCGCGGCAAGTCTCGCGAGCTTCGGAAGTCTTCCGAGGGCTGATCGCGGTATTTACCTGCATCACCGGGTGGATTAGTCGTGCCAACGACCGAAAGTTTCCGGAAAAGTCTTGACGTGAACGGCCTCGCCGATCGACCCTGGTTCTGCCCGACCATTTGTGATCATCTATCGGGGAGGCCTAGTGATCAACATCCCGGGCCGTTCCAGCGTGCGGCCGACCGTCCTCGCCCTGGCGGTCGTCGCGCTCGTCGTCGCTGGAGCGGCCACCGTCGTCGCTCACACCGTGCCCACCGCCTTCGCTCTCGCTGCCTCGGTCGAGGACGAGGGCGCGGGGTGTGCGGTGTCTCTGCCCGGCTCCACGCCGTCCACCAGCAAGTTGCCCGATCCGTTCAAGAAGATCGACGGCACGCGCATCACGTCGAAGTCCGACTGGCGCTGCCGCCGGGAGGAGATCAAGAAGCAGGCCGAGGCCACCGTCTACGGCACGAAACCGGCGAAGCCGGCGAGCGTCAGCGGCACCGTGTCGCGTACGGGGATCACGGTGAACGTCAGCGACAACGGTCGCAGCTCGAGTTTCTCGGCGAGCGTCAGCGTGCCGAGCACCGGCTCCGCACCCTATCCGGCGGTCATCGTCGTCGGCGGGCTCGGCGCCGACACCGCCACCATCACCGGTAGCGGCGTCGCGATCATCAACTACGACCCGCTCGCCGTCGGCAAGGAGGGAACCGCCCGGAACAACAAGCAGGGCGCGTTCTACAGCGTCTACGGCGCGACCAGCGGCACCGGTCTGCTGGCCGCCTGGGCCTGGGGAGTCAGCCGGATCATCGACGTCATCGAGCAGTCCGGCGGCAGCGTGCTGCGGGCCGACGCGCTCGGCGTCACCGGCTGCTCCCGCTACGGCAAGGGCGCGTTCGTCATCGGCGCGTTCGACCAGCGGATCGCGCTCACCATGCCGATCGAGTCCGGCAGCGGGGGAGCGCCCATCCTCCGCGGCATCCCGGGCGAGTCCGGCTCGCAGCCGCTGAGCAGCGCGTACTCCGAGCAGCCGTGGCTCGGCGACGCGTTCGGCTCCTACACCGGCAACCCCGCCGCGCTGCCGGTCGACACCCACGAGATGGTGGCGATGGTCGCGCCCCGGGGGCTGTTCATCATGGAGAACCCCCGCATCGACTGGCTCGCCGCCCGCTCGGGCAGCGTCGCCGCGCTCGCGGGCGCCGAGGTCTACAAGGCCCTCGGCGCGGGCGAGAACATCACCTACTGGTCCGACATCCAGGACGGTACGCACTGTGCCGTGCGGTCGGAGTGGCGTACGCCGTTGCAGCAGAACCTGCAGAAGTATCTGCTGAAGACCGGCAACGCCGCCGGAACGTTCCGGATCTCCAGCCTGAAGGCGGGGAATCTGGCGGACTGGCGAGATTGGACGACTCCGGTGCTGAGCGACAGCCCGTCGTCACCGCCGCCGTCGTCACCCCCGCCGTCCTCACCGCCGCCCTCGTCACCGCCGCCGTCGTCGCCTCCGCCGTCCTCACCGCCACCGGCCGGGGTCTGCGCTGCGGCGTACAAGACGGTGAATTCCTGGCAGGGTGGCTTCCAGGGCGAGGTGACGGTGACCGCCGGAGGCTCGGCGATCAACGGCTGGACCGCCGGCTGGACGCTGGCCTCCGGCCAGACGATCACTCAACTGTGGAGCGGCACCCTGACGGTCAGCGGCTCGGCCGTGACCGTGAAGAACGTGTCCTACAACGGGTCGCTCGCGGCCGGGGCCTCGACGACGTTCGGGTTCCTCGCCAACGGCAGCCCGTCCGCGCCCACGCTTACCTGCGCCAGTCCCTAGTTCCGGCCTAGTTCCGGCCGGACCGGAGGCGGGCGGCGAAATCGCGTACGCGTCGCCCGCCCTCGGTCCGGGGCACCATGACCCGCACGTTCACCCCGATCCGCTGCTTCTTCGCGACCAGTCCTCGAAGCGCCGAGTGATACCGGGCGAAGGCGATCCGGTGGTCGCCCTCGGCGGCGGCCAGCTCCTCGGCCAGCCGGTACGCCCCGACCAGGGCCAGCTCGGCACCGGCGCCCGACGCGGGGGAGGCGCACCAGGCGGCGTCCCCGGTCAGCGCGACGCGACCGGTGGACCACGCCGGCATCCTCACCTGGCTGAGCGCGTCGAAGTAGAACTCGGGATCGGCGAGCGCGGCGTCGAGCAGCTGCGGAATCCGCCACGATCGGTCGCCGCCGAACGCGTCGCGGACCAGGCGCTTGTGCTCGCCGACGTCGCGGTGGTCGAACGCGATCGGCTTCGACCGGAAGATGAAGTACGCCTTGGCCTGCGTGTGGTTGCCGGATCGGTAGAGCCCGGTCATCTTGCCCGGCGTGTTGAACATGGTGACCCAGCGGTCCTCGCCGAGCGAGGAGTCGGCGTCGGCGAAGGCGAAGTAGTGGTCCTTGAAGGTGAGGTAGTCCGCTTCCGGGCCGAACGCCAGCCGCCGGGTCGCCGAGTGGAGCCCGTCGGCCCCGACGAGCAGGTCGAATCGCCGTGTGCCGCCGCTCGCGAGGTCGACGGTCACGCCGTCGCCGTCCTGGCGAATCGCGGTGATCCAGTCGCCGAACAGGTATTCGACGTCGGTCACGCCGTGCAGCAGCGCCACCAGGTCGCCCCGCATGATCTCCAGGCTGGCCGGGTCGCGGATGTCGATCCGGGCCACCGCCCGATCGGCGGCGTCGACGAACTTCATGCCGTGCACGTCGGTGGCGGCCGCCCGGATCTGCGGCAGCAGGCCCATCTCGGCGACGACGTCGGTGGCCTGGTCGCGTACGTCGACGCCGTTGCCGCCCGCGCGCAACCGCTCGGCGCGTTCGACCACCGTGACCTGGAAGTCGTGCCTGGTCAGCCGGTACGCCAAGGTCAGCCCGGCGATGCTCGCGCCGGAGACCAGGATGCGCTTGTTCATGGCCACTCCTCGAGTACGATAACTGAAATGCTCATTCCAATTATGTGGAAGGGACGTTCCAGATGTCAACTCCGAGCCGGGCCGACGCCGTACGCAACCGGCAGCTGGCCCTCGACGCCGCCACGGCGCTGCTCGCCGAGCCGGACGCCACGCTCACCGTCGAGGTCATCGCGAAGCGGGCCGGGCTGGGCGCGGGCACGGTCGTGCGCGCGTTCGGCGGCAAGGACGCGCTGCTGGACGCGGCCGTCGCGGGACTGCTGCGCCCCGTGGTCGCCCGCGCGCACGAGTTGTCCAGCTCGGATCGCCCGGAGCAGGCGCTGCGTACCTTCCTCGCGGAGTTGATGGCGTTCCAAGGGGCGCACCACGCGGCGGGCGACAACCTGCGTGGCCTGTCCGCGCCGGAGACCACGGCACTTCGCGGCGAACTGGTGACCGCGGTCGAGAAGATGCTCACCGCCGCGCAACGGGACGGCCGAGTACGCGACGACGTCCCGCTCGGCGTCCTCACGGCGGTCATCGGCGAGTCCGCGTACGCCGTCGCCAGGTCGGGCTCGCCCGAACACATCGACGCATTTCTCACTGTGCTGCTGGACGGGCTGCGACCGTCTACATGAGAATGGCGGGATGATCACTCCCACTCCGCTGATGCGGCTCGTGACCGGCTTCTGGAGCTTCAAGACTCTGGCGGTCGCCGTCGAGCTGGACCTGTTCACCCGGATCGCGGGCGGCCGGGTCGTCACCGTCGCCGACCTCCGCGACGAACTCGGGCTGGCCGACCGGCCTGCCGACATGCTGCTGGCCGCGTGCGCCTCGCTCGGTCTGCTGGAGCGCGACGGCGAGGGCTACCGCAACTCGCCGCTGGCCGAGGAGTTCCTCGTCGCCGGCCGCCCCTACTACTTCGGCGGCCAGGTCCGGTACTGCGATGTGAAGACCTACCTGCCCTGGCACCGCATCGGCGAAGCGCTGCGTACCGACCGTCCGCTGACCTGGGATCCCGACACCGACCGGTCGGCCTTCGAGACCGGCGACCCGGCGATGCTGGCGGAGTTCTGGGAGGCGATGTTCTCCACCTCCATCTTCACCGCGCGCACGCTCGCCTCGGCGTACGACTTCGGGCAGCATGCGCGCCTGCTCGACGTCGGTGGCGGCGGTGGCGCGTACCCGATCGAACTGTGCCGGAACTTCAGCCACCTCAAAGCCGCGGTCTACGACCTGCCGCACGTGTGCGAGATCGCGGACCGGAAGATCGCGGCGGCCGGGCTGGCCGACCGGATCGAGACCGTGCCGGGCGACTTCCGCGTGGAGCCGGTGCTGCCTGACGGCTATGACGTGATCCTGTTGAGCATGATCCTGCACGACTGGGACGAGGCCACGAACCGCGAACTGCTGGCCAAGTGCTACGCCGCGCTGCCGCCCGACGGCGTCCTGATCGTCTCGGAGTGGCTGCTCAACGGCGAGCGGACCGGTCCGGCCGAGGCGGCGTTGATGGGGATGAACATGGTCGTCGAGACCGAAGGCGGCCGGAACTACTCCGATGTGGAGTACGCCGCCTGGATGTCCGACACCGGTTTCGGCGACGTCCGGGTCGTGCCGCTGGACGCGCCTGGAGCGAACGGGGTGGTCGTCGGCCGCAAACGCTGACGCTCCCGCCTGTGTGATGATCATGGCATGCGAAAGGTGCTGTTGGTCATCGCGTTCGTGTTCGGTGCGTACTTCATCGTCCGGGGGATCGCGGAACTGTTCGTCATCGACTGGTCCGATTCGGCCAGCTACGCCAAGGATTGGGGCGGCCCGAGCCTGGCCGGCGTACTGCTGGTGCACTGCGGGCCCGCGATCGTCTCGGCCGCGCTGATGGTGTGGTGGTTCCGCCGCCGCTCCCGCGCGCGGGGTTAGGCGCTCTCCTGGTCCGGTGCCCGTGGTCTGCTGCGAACGCAGACCACGGGCACATGGTCTTTCCGGCGCGGTGAACAAGTGGGGCGCGTCACCAATCTTGCCGTTGACAAGTTCGCGTCGGGAGAGCAATCTTGTCAACGACAAGATTGGAGACGGGAAGATGGCTCCCCTCATCGCTCTCATCGGCGGATTCGCCGTCCTGCGTCTGCTCGGCCTCGTCGGCGTGGACGCCCTCGACACCTGGCAGCCCGCCCTGCGCGGCGGGCTCGCGCTCATGTTCGTCACCACCGGCGTCGTGCACTTCCTGCCCAGTTGGCGGCGCGACATGATCGCCATGATCCCGCCGCGGCTGCCCCGGCCGGACCTGCTCGTCACGCTGACCGGCGTCCTCGAACTCGCCGGCGCGGTGGGACTGCTGATCAAGCCGCTCGCCCCGCTCGCCGCGAGCTGCCTCGCGCTGCTGATGCTCGCGATGTTCCCCGCGAACGTCCTGGCCGCGCGGCGAGGACTGACCCTCGGTGGCAAGCCCGCCACCCCGCTGCCGCTGCGTACCGTGCTTCAGGTCGTCTTCGTCGGCGCCGCGATCACTGCCGCGCTCGGTTAGTCCGTTACGTCCAGGTCCGCCCCGCGTTTGCCCCAGCAGATGTGGTACGCGGAAAGGTGCGCCATGGAACTGCCGGTGGAGTCGCCGACCGACACGATCGCGACGGAGAACGTGGACGACCCGACGCTGGCGTACGCCTGGATCGGGGCGCTCGCCGCGATCATGTCGCTCGGCGGCGCCTGGGCCACCGGGGTCGGCCTGCGTGCCTGGATTCCCGACTACCACCTGCCGCCGCATCCCGGGCGGGATCTGCTCGTCCGGTTCGCGTTGGTCGGGATGGCGATGGCGCCCAGCGTCGTGGCGATCGTCTGCGGCTGGCGCGCCCGCCGCCGGGGCCTCGTCCGGGCGCTCGCCCCGGCCGCGATCGGCCTCCTGATCGGACTCTTCTGGCTCACCACGTACGCCGTAGCCGCCGCGTCCGAACTGCTCGCCCGCTGAGCACGACGGCGTACCGCCGCTTGTCAGGGAGTGCGGAACAGCGCGAGCAGATCGTCGAGCCGGGTGACGAGCAAGCCCACGACGACGCCGGTGGCGGCCGCGACGACCGCCGGAGCGATGTCGATCGGACCGCCGCGGAGCGCCGCGGTCAGGCCCAGCGCGGCCAGCACCATCAAGCCTGAGTTACGCAGGACGTGACTCCAGCCCAGCGGCGTGACCGAGGCGCCGAAGCACCGGCAGGGCGCGTTCTTGCCGCGGCGGATCGCGCTCGCGATGGCGGCGGTGAACGAGCCGAGCAGTCCGATCGCGATCACGAAGCCGGCGACCGCGAAGAGGCGGCCGGGCACAACCAGGAGCAGGGAGATCGCGATCTCGGCGGCCAGTGACGCCCACGCGGCCGGGTGGAGCAGGCGAGCCGGGACGGCGTCCATGCGGTCGAGCGAGTCGACGAATGCGGTCCAGGCCGCGCGGCTGGAGATCTTCCCCGCCACCGCGGTCGCGAACACGGTCACCAGCACCAGGCGGCAGGCCAGCTCAAGGTAGGGCACGAGCGGACGGTATCCATCGTGGCCACCGGGATGCAAGAGGTCCGGGCCCCAGTAGTCGGCGGTTAGCCGGATCGTAGCGACGCGTGACAGCGTGCTGCCGAACCCACGAGAAAGGAGATTTCCATGGGTAAGTTGGCCGATCGCCTGCTGGGGCTCGTCGTCCCCAAGGCCCGCGTCGCCGCCGGATGCTCGGTGACGTCGTGGTGCCAGGACTGTCCGGCGCCGCGTAGCTACCTGGGCCAGAAGGTGACCCGGGTGTGCTGCCTCAACGAAGGCTGCTCCACCAGCTACGCCAGCTGCGGCGGCTGCTGACGCAGCCCCGTTCGGCGGGGTCCGGCACCGGGCCCCGCCGTCTTCCTCTCGACGGCATGGAGGCCGGAAATGGCGACTCTCACCGCGGCGGTCATCATCCTCGCCGTGCTCACCCTGCTCAACTTGTTCCTGCTGTTCGGCGTACTGCGGCGGCTCCGCGAGCAGACCGCCCAGCAGAGCCAGGACAACGCCTTCGCGCTGCCCGAGAATCCGGTGCTCCAGCCGGGCAGCCGGGTCGGCGCGTTCACCACGACCACACTGGACGGTGACACCGTCGAGGCCGCCGAACTGACCGGGGACGCGCTCGTCGGCTTCTTCAGCCCCACTTGCAAGCCCTGCCGCGCCGCCGTCCCGCGCTTCGCCGACTACGCGGCGCGGTTCCCGCGCGAGAAGGTCCTGGCCGTCGTGGTCACCGACGGGCAGGATTTCAGCGAGTACGCCGATCAGCTGGCCGGCACCGCCCGGGTCGTCGTCGAACCCCACTCCGGTCCGCTGTCCGAGGCGTTCGCCGTCGCCGGGTTCCCCGGTCTGTGCGTACTGTCCGACGGCGTCGTGACCGCCAACGGCATGCGCGTGGAGGAACTGCCGGACCGCGTACCCGCCCATGCGTGATCAGTCCCGGTCCGGGGCGGTACGCCAGTTCGCCGGACTGGTCGGCGCGGCCGCCCCGGGCGTGGCGGCCGCGTACGTCGCCGTGACGGTCGCCGAGGCGGTCGTCCCGGTGCTGCTCGCCTGGCTGACCAAGCTGCTGCTGGATCGGCTGGCCGGGACCGGACCGATCACGGCCTACGTCGTCGGGCTCGCCGCGCTCGGCGTGATCGCCGCGTCGCTGCCCCGGATCAGCCTGTTCCTGAGCAACGAGGCGAGCCGCCGGCTGAGCGCGGTCGCCACCGACCGCCTCTTCGCCGCGACCGGCCGTCTGGTCGGGTTACGCCGGTTCGAGGATCCGGCGTACCTCGACCGGCTCCGAGTCGCCCGACGCGGTTGCGACAACGCCGGGCAGCTGCTCGACGGCGTCCTCGGGCTCGGCCGGGGTGTGCTGCTCCTGGTGGGCTTCATCGGCTCGCTGCTCCTCCTCAGCCCGGCGATGACGGTGGTGCTGGTGTGCGCCGCCGTCCCGATGCTGGTCGCCGAGCTGTACCTCGCCCGGCGAAGGGCCGCCGCCCACATCGGAGTCGAGCCCAACCATCGCCGGGAGTACTTCTACAGCCAGCTGCTCACCGGTACGCAAGCCGCCAAGGAGATCCGCCTGTTCGGCACGGGCGGGTTCCTGCGTACGCTGATGATGCGCGAACGGTCCACAGCGGACACCGCGATCCGCAAGATGGAACGGCGGGAGGTCGGCGGGCACACCGGACTGGCCGCGCTCACCGCCGTCGTGGCCGGAGCCGGGCTGATCTGGGCCGCCCTGGCCGCCCGGCGCGGCGAACTCTCCCTCGGCGACGTGTCGATCTTCCTGGCCGCCGTCGCCAGTACGCAGTCCGGCCTGGCCATGGTGGTCGCCACGACGGCAAACCTCCACGCGCAGGGCATGTTCTTCGCCGGGTACGCCGAGATCCTGCGTACGCCGCCGGACCTGCCGGTGCCGCCCGTCCCCGTGCCGGTGCCGCCGCTGCGGCAGGGGATACGCCTGCGCGACGTGTGGTTCCGGTACGACGAGAGCCATCCGTGGGTGCTGCGCGGGGTCGACCTGCTGCTGCCGGCCGGCTCGACGGTGGCGCTCGTCGGCCTGAACGGCTCGGGCAAGAGCACCCTGGTCAAGCTGCTATGCCGGCTCTACGACCCGAGCCGGGGCACGATCGGCTGGGACGGCGTGGACCTGCGCGACGCGGACCCGGCCCAGCTGCGTACGCGGATCGGGGCGGTGTTCCAGGACTTCATGACCTACGACGTCAGCGCCGCCGACAACATCGCGCTCGGCGATCTGACCGCCCGGGACGATCCGGGCCGGGTCGAGGCCGCCGCCGCCAGTGCCGGAGTCCACTCCGTCCTGCGCGAGCTGCCGCGCGGCTACCAGACCATGCTGACCCGGGCGTTCTTCGACGGCGACGACGAAGCGGGGACGGTGCTGTCGGGCGGCCAGTGGCAGCGGGTCGCCGTCGCCCGGGGGCTGCTGCGGGAAGGCTGCGACCTGATGATCCTCGACGAGCCCAGTTCGGGCCTGGACCCGCAAGCCGAGCACGAGCTGCACCGGTCGTTGCGGACCGCGCGGCTCGGCCGGACGAATCTGCTGATCTCGCATCGCCTGTCGGCCGTCCGCGACGCCGACCTCATCTACGTCCTGCGGGACGGCCGCGTCGCCGAGACCGGCGACCACTCCTCGCTCTTGGCCCTGGACGGCGAGTACGCGCGGCTGTTCCGGTTGCAGGCGGCCGGATACGTGCAGGAGGTCGGGTCGTGATCTGGGATCTGCTGCGACGCCGGTTGCTGATCGTCACCGTGGACGGCCACAGCATGCTGCCCGCGTACGCGCCAGGGGACCGGCTGCTGGTCCGGCGTACGCCCGCCGATCGGGTGCGGCCGGGGATGCCGGTGGTGTTCCGCAGCCCGGCCGGCACCCCCGAGCTGTCCACGATCGCCGATGTCGCCGATTCGTCCCGCGTACGCCGCATGCTGCCGGATGATCGGCTGCTCGTGAAACGGGTCGTGGCGGTCGCCGGTGATCCCGTCCCGGCACGACTGTCCATCGCGGACGAGCACGCACGCGTTCCGCCTGGAAGTCTCGTCGTGCTCGGCGACAATCCGGCCGTGAGCTACGACTCGCGGGAGTTCGGCTTCCTCGACGCCGCCCTGGTCGTAGGGGTGGCGGTCCGGCGACTGGCTGGCGCTCCATTATCGACAGATCAAGATGCGCCCATGATCGGTTAGGCTGCCAATCGGTGCGCCCACCACCCCCGGGCGCGCGCGACTGGAGGGCGACGATGCCGACGTTCGGGCTCTTGGGACCTCTAGAAGTCAGCCTCTGCGGCGGGGCGGCCGCCGCTGTCCGGCCCCAGCATCGAGGCGTGCTGGCGTACCTGCTGCTCCATGCCAACCGGGTCGTCACGTTCGACCGGCTGATCCCGGCGATCTGGGGCGAGGCGGCGCCCGCGTCGGCGCGTACGCAGGTCCACGGGGCGGTATCGGCGTTGCGGCGCACCGTCGCCGCCGGGGCACGGGCGGCGGTGATCCGATCCCTGGACGGCGGCTATCTGCTGGAGGCGGGAGACGAGGACATCGACCTGACGACCTTCCGGGCGACCGTGCACCGCGCCGCGGCGGTGGCCGCCACCGACCCGGCGAACGCCGCCGGCCTGCTCCATCAGGCGCTGCACCTGTGGCGGGGCGAGGCGCTGGCCGACGTGACCTCCGAATACGCCGGAATCGAGCGCCAGCGGCTGGCCGAGGAACGGCGGCGCGCGTACGAGCAACTCGCCGAGGCGGAGCTGGCTCTGGGCCGCTACGACACGCTCATCCCGCGCCTGGAGCGCATGATCGACGAGGATCCGCTGCGCGAGCCGCTGACCCGGACGCTCATGCTCGCCCTCTACCGCAGCGGTCGGCAGGCCGAGGCGCTGGAGGCGTACGAGCACCTGCGGGCCAGTCTCACCGAGCAGCTCGGGATCCAGCCCGGTCCCGGCGTACGCGACCTGCACCTGGCGATCCTGCGGCAGGACGCCCAGCTGGCCGGTCCGCCCCCGCCGGGCGTCATCGACCTGGTGCCCGCCGCGCTGCCACAACCGTGCGCGGGCTTCGTCGGCCGGGCCGCCGAGCTGGCCGCGCTCGACGCCGTCCCGGGCCGGCACAGCATCGCCGTCGTCTGGGGCACCGCCGGGGTCGGCAAGACCTCGCTCGCGCTGACCTGGGCACATGCGGCCGCCGACCGGTTTCCCGACGGCCAGTTGTACGCCGACCTGCGGGGATTCTCCCCGGATACGACGCCTGCCGACGCCGCGGGTGTGCTGCGCGGGTTCCTCGACACGCTCGGAGTGCCCGCCCACCGCGTACCGTCCGGGGTGGACGCTCAGGCGACGCTGTTTCGGAGTCTGCTGCACGGCCGGCGGATGCTGGTGGTCCTCGACGACGCCCGGCACCCCGACCAGGTACGCCCGCTGCTGCCGGCCGCGCCCGGCTGCTTCACCCTGATCACCAGCCGCAAGCAGCTGACCGGGCTGGTCGTCTCGCACGGCGCGCAGCCGGTGCCGGTCGAGCCGCTGGCCGATGGGGAAGCACGCGACCTGCTGCGTACGCGGATAGGCGCGGACCGCATGCGCGGCGAACCCGCCGCCGCCGACGAGATCCTGCGCCGCTGCGGCGGTCTGCCGCTCGCGCTCGCCGTCGTCGGCGCGCACGTCGCGTTGCGGCCGCACGCGTCGCTGGCCGAGCTGAGCCGCCGGTTCGAGCAGAGCAGCGGCCTGGGCGCGGTCGTCGACGACGACCTCATGAGCGACCTGCGCACCGCGTTCGAGCAGTCCTACCAGGACCTGAGCCCGGCGGCGGCCAGACTGTTCCGGCTGCTCAGCCTGCATCCAGGCGGGACGGTCACGGTCGCCGCCGCGGCCAGTCTCGCCGGAGTGCCCGCCGCCGACGCCGGGCGGGCGCTCACCGAGCTGATGCGGGCCAACCTGCTGGCCGAACGCCGCCACCTGCGCTACGCACTGCACGACCTGCTCCGCCAGTACGCCAACGACCTCGCGGCGAGCGACGCCGATCCGGCGGCCGAACTGCGGCTCACCGAGCACTACCTGCACACCGCTTACCGGGCGAACACGGAGTTCAGCCCGCATCGGGTGCGGCCCGCCCCGGCCGGTCCCCAGCCCGGCGTCACGATCACGGAGATCTCCGGGCGGGCCGAGGCAGTCGCCTGGTTCGCCGCCGAGGAGCATCCGCTGACCGTCGTCGTGGACCGCTGCGCGGCTGCCGGGCGCTGGGCGTACGCCTGCGAGATCGCCTGGGCCGTCGCCGGCTACCAGCAGCAGTACGCCCACTGGCCGGCGCTCCTGCGCTGCCAGACGACGGCGCTGAACGCCGCCGAGGCGGCGGGGGACATCCTCGACCAGGCCCGGTCGCACCTCGTCCTGGCCCGGGTACACGCCTTCACCGAGGGAGCCGACGAGGCCGTGCGGCACCTGACCGCCGCCCTGGAGCTGTCCGCCTCGGCCGGTAACCTGGCCGGTCAGGGCCACGCCCGGCTCGGGCTGAGCTGGGTGAACACCGACTATCTCAGCCGGCCTGGCGACGCGGTGACCCACGCCGAGGCGGCCCGCGACGTATTCCGCGTCCTCGGCGACCCGATCGGCGAAGGCCGGGCGCTCAACTGCCTCGGCTGGGCGGCGTCCCACCTCGGCGCGTACGAGCAGGGGCTCGCCGACTGCGGTGCGGCCCAGGCGTTGCTCGCTCAGCACGACTGCCCCGGTGGCGAGGCGCTCGCCTGGGACAGCATGGGTTTCGCGTACGCCGGGCTCGGCCGGCTCGACGACGCGATCGCCTGCTATCACCGGGCCCTGCCGTTGCTGCGCGACGCGGAGCAGCCGATCGACGAGGCCGCCACCCTCGACCGCCTCGGCGACGCGTACGCCGCGATCGGCCGGACCGGCGACGCCCAGGAGTCCTGGCGGCAGGCACTGTCCGTTCTCGACGGTCTCGACGACGCCAAGGCGGCCCGCGTACGCGCCAAAGCCGGCCTCACGTAGACAGGCGGTCGCTCTGGCGGTGGGAATAGGCGGCGGCGAGCCGGACTTGATCGAGGCATGACTGACACCCTCACGGTGTACGGCGCGACCTGGTGCGGCGACTGCGTACGCACCAAGCGGTTCCTCGACCGCAACGGCGTCGAGTACGCCTGGATCGACACCGACGCCGACGACGCCGCGCGCGACTACGTCCAGCAGGTGCAGGACGGGCGCATGTCGATCCCGGTCGTCGCCCTCCCGGACGGCCGCCACCTGGTCGAGCCGGCCGACAAGGAACTCGCCGAGGCGCTCGGCCTCACCTGGCCGTGACGTTCAGGCGGCCCGCGCCGATTCGGTGATCTTGCGGAACTGCCGCAGGTGCGCCCGTTCGTGGGTGGCCAGCCGCTTCGCGTAGTCGAGGACCGTCTTGCGAAGCGGCGCCCCCGCACCGGTGATCGTGGCGGTGTGCGCCCAGGCCGCCTCCGGCAGCTCGGCCAACATCGTGAGCAACTGCGCGCGCTGTTCCCGGTAGGCCCGCCAGGCGGGGCCGTACTTCTGCCGCGGGTAGTCCGTCTGCTCGATCCAGGCCGCCGGGTTGACCACCCGGAACGTCGTGCCGTCGGTGGCCGCGATCGTCGCCATGTACTCGCCCCAGAGCGTCGCGCAGGAACGCAGGTGGGCCAACAATTCGGCGGCAGACCATTCCGCCGGCTCGGGACGCGTCTGCAACTGCGCGGGCGTCAAGCCGGCGGTCAGCTCGGCGATCCGCTCCGGATTCGTCCGGAGCAGTTCCAAAATCTGCGATCGGTCGGGCATGACGGCGATTCTGCCTCGCATTCCCGACACCCTGTGTCGGGAATGCCGATTCGCCAGACGATCTCCGGAGGGTGGCGCGCCTGATCGCGCCAAGATCAGGTGTGCCGCGCTCCGGAGATCACGATCCGGGCCGCTCGGGGCGCCGTGCCACTGGGGGCGCCGCGTCGCGCAGGGGAGTCGCGTCAGCGGGCGGGTGGCAGACGGCGCGCGTACACGTCGCCCGACCGGCCGAGCGGGCGGAACCGGTCCAGCAACGCGGTGAGGCCGGCCGCGTCGAGCCAGTCCGCCGAGGCCAGGCGCATCGTCTCTACCGGCGAGTAGTTGTATTCATAACCGCCCAGCTTCTCGACCAGGTCCAGGCACGCCAGCGCGGCCTCGTGCGCGGGCGGCAGGTATTCGAACGACAGCGCGCGTACGGGGTGGGACAGGCCGCGGAGCGCCTCCAGTTCGAAGCCCTCCACGTCGATCTTCACGAACGCTGGTACGCCGTAGGCCGCGACGAGCTGGTCAAGGGTGACCACGTCGACTGAGACGGTGCGATCCCAGTGGATGCTGGCGAATCGGTCGTCCCGGGTGACCGAGGTGATCCACTCCGGGGACATCGAGGAGACCGTCGGCGTCGCCGACGACAACGCCATCGTGGTGCGGCCGGAAGTGGCGCCGACCGCCGACGGCACCAGGACGACGGCGCGCGACCGGCCGAACATGATCCGCAGGAGCCGGATGAAATCGGGCTGCGGTTCGACCGCGATCACCCGGGCGCCCAGCGCCCGCCAGGCGCGTACGCGGTTGCCGACGTGCGCGCCGATGTCGAAGCCGACATCGCCGGGGCCGAGGAACTGGCCGTAGAACCGGCGCATCCGCCGCTGCCGGCCGGGGATCCCGTGGTACATCGCCATCGACCGGGTGATGCCCCACGCGCGCGCGAACACGTCCATGCCGTTCAGCCTAGAAGAGCTTCACCCATCAGCTTGCCCAAGCCGAGCGGCACGAATGTCTCGTGGGGTTCGCGGGCGAGCACCTGGGCGTGCGTGAACCACTCGTAGCCGAGGATCGCAGAGGCCTCCAGCGGCTCGTGCCCGTCGAAGCTCACCGGTACGCCCGACGGCACCCGGCCGACGAACACCTGCTGCTTCACGTGCTGCAATTCGCCGTACGGGTTCTCGACGACCTTCTCCTGCCGCAGGATGCACGGGCCGAGGACGAGGTCGGTGATGCCGGTCTCCTCGAAGACCTCCCGCCGGGCGGCCTCCTCGTAGCTCTCCTCCGGGTTCAGCCCGCCCCCGACGAGCAGCCAGAAATCCATGCTCGGCAGCCGACCCGGGCCGCGGACCGCGGACGGGTCGTGGATCTTCAACATGAGCACCCGGTCGTCGGCGTCCAGCAGCAGCACTCGCGCGGCGCGCCGGATCTTTATCTCCCCGTCGGTCATGCGGAGGAGCGTACAAGTGGACGGCCGTCCCAGGCGCGGGCATTTGCGGCCGTCGGGAAGACGAGCGGCCCCAGCCGCCGCAACGCGGGGAAGCGCTGCGCGGCCAGCCAGACGACGTCGCGCCCGAACGATTCGAGCAGTAGCGCGAGTGCCACCGCCAACGTCGTGAGGACGAGCCAGTGCGGGAACAGCCCCGAGGCCGCGCAGACGAGGACGATGCCCTGGACGGCGGCGACGACCTTGCGCCAGTACCGGTAGGGCACCTGGCCACGCAGCCAGGGGAGGAGCCAGCCGGCGACGGCGTACAGGTAGCGCATGAGCCCGATGAGCGCCACCCACAGCCCGGCCGACCGCCCGACGTAGATCGCGAGTACGAGCAGCAGGAACGCGTCGACCTCCATGTCGAACCGGGCGCCCAGCGGCGAGTCCGTCCCGGTACGCCGCGCGATCCAGCCGTCGATCGCGTCGAGGACCAGCGCCAGCGTCGACGTCCAGACGATCACCCACACCGGGCCTGGCACGCCGACGGTCATCGCCAAGATCCCGCCGACGAGCGTGGCGCGGGCGAGTGTGATCCGGTCGGCGGGCCCCAGACCTCGCCCAGCCGTCCACAAGGCCCAGGTCAGCAGCCCGGCGACGGCCAGCCCGTAGGCCACACCCAGGATCCAGCCGAGCCCGGTCAGCCCCACCGAGACGGAAAGTCCGGCAAGGAGACCGACCTGCACGGCGAGCCCTGTCACCGGTCCGGTACGCATCATCGGCACAATCATCAATTATGGGGACTTCCACTGCCCGCGCCTTCTGGGTGCGTACGCCCGGCGTCGGGGAGATCCGCGACGAGCCGTTGCCGGAACGGGGCTCCGACGACGTCGAAGTCCGTACGCTCTACTCCGGCGTCAGCCGGGGCACGGAGACCCTCGTCTTCCGAGGCGAGGTGCCCCCCGGCCAGTACGCCCGGATGCGCGCCCCGTTCCAGGCGGGCGAGTTCCCGGCGCCGGTCAAGTACGGCTACCTCAGCGTCGGCGTGATCGAGGCCGGACCGGACGTGGGGACGGTCGTGTTCGCCCTGCATCCGCATCAGACCCGGTACGTCGTGCCGAGAAGCGCCGTGGTGGAGGTTCCCCCGGGCGTGGATCCGAAACGTGCCGTGCTCGCGGGCACGGTGGAGACCGCGGTCAACGCCCTGTGGGACACCCCGCCGCTGGTCGGCGACCGGATCACGGTCATCGGCGCGGGCATGGTCGGCTGCGGGGTCGCCGCCGTGCTCGCCAAGATCCCCGGCGCGGACGTCGAACTCGTCGACGTCGACGAGGCCAAACGGGAGGTCGCCCGGAAGATCGGCGTACGCTTCGCGACCCCGGACGACGCCCGGACCGGCCGCGACCTGGTCTACCATGCCAGCGCGTCCGAGGCGGGCCTGCGTACGGCGCTCGACGTGGTGCGCGACGAAGGCACGATCACCGAACTGAGCTGGTACGGCGACCGGGAGGTCAGCCTCGGGCTCGGCGGCGTCTTCCACTCCGGACGGATCACCATCCGCAGCAGCCAGGTGGGCCGGGTCGCGCCGGCCCGCCGGGACAGCCGGACCTATGGCGACCGCCTGCGTACCGCACTCGACCTGCTCAAAGATCCCGTCTTCGACGCGCTGCTCGACGGGGAGTCGCCGTTCGGGGAGCTGCCCGCCGTCCTGCCCCGCATCGCGGCCGGCGACCTGCCGATGTGCCACGTCATCACCTACGCCGACCAGTAATCCGACCAGTAATCCGACCAGCAGTCCAAGCAGAGCCGGGGAGAGTCCATTGTTCAGCGTCACCGTCCGGGACCACATGATGATCGCGCACAGCTTCCACGGCGAGACCTTCGGGCCCGCCCAGCGACTGCACGGCGCGACCTTCGTCGTCGACGCCACGTTCAAACGGTCCGATCTGGACACCGACGGGGTCGTGGTCGACATCGCGCTCGCGGCGGACACGCTCAAGCAGATCGTCGGCGCGTACCACCTGCGCAATCTCGACGAGCTGCCCGAGTTCACCGGGCTCAACACCACCACCGAGGTGCTCGCGCGGGCGATCGCCGACCGGCTCGCCGACGGCGTCCACTCCGGGCAGCTCGGCGAGACCGCGCGGGGGCTCAGCGGCCTCGCCGTGACGCTCCACGAATCGCACATCGCCTGGGCCACCTACGAACGAGCCCTATGACACCGGCCGATCAGACCGTCCACTTCGTCGTCCCGAGCGACATCGACGCCACCCCCAGCGGCGGCAACGTCTACGACCGTCATGTCATCGACCGGCTAGGCGTCGTGGGCCGGGTTCCGGCCGAGCATCCGGTCGCGGGGGCCTGGCCCCATCCGTCGCCGGCCGACCTCGACCGGCTCGACCAGGCGCTCGCGGCGCTGCCCGACCGGGCGACGGTGGTCGTCGACGGGCTCATCGGCTCCGCCGCGCCCGCGGTGCTCGCCCGGCATCAGCGGCTGCGACTGATCCTGCTGATGCACATGCCACTGTCCACCCCAGAGGAGGCGGAGGCGCTGCGGTCGGTCAGCGCCGTCGTCACCACCAGCCAGTGGACCCGCCGGCTCGTCAGCAGCTGGTACGCGTACCGGGGCGACCGGGTGCACGTCGCCGAACCCGGGGTGGACGCCCGGCCGATCCATCCCGGTACCGCCGCCGGAACGCAGCTGATCTGCGTCGCGGCCGTAACTCCGGTCAAGGGCCAGGACATCCTCGTCGACGCGCTCGCCACCCTGACGGATCTGGAGTGGACGCTCGACTGCGCCGGCCCGCTCGACCGCGATCCGGCCTATGTGGACGCATTGCGGAAGCAGATCGACGCCGCCGGCCTGACCGACCGGATCGTGCTCGGCGGTGTGCGTACTCATTGGAATGGCGATTTGCTGTGTCTCGCGAGCCGGGGGGAGACCTACGGCATGGTGATCGGGGAGGCGTTGGCCCAAGGCATGCCGGTGGTGGCGGCGGACGTCGGTGGCGTGCCGGAGGCGCTGGGCCGGGGCGGGCTGCTCGTGCCGCCCGACGACCCGGCGTCCTTCGCACGGGCCGTGCGTTCCTGGCTCACCGACCCGCACGTACGCGCTGACCTGCGGACCGCCGCGCTGACCCGCCGGTCGAGCCTGACCGGTTGGGACGAGACGGTCCGCAGGTTCGCGGCGGCCCTGTAACTCCTGCAGCTACGTAGTTCTCACGGCTACGTAGTTCTTACAGCTACGTCGTTCTACAGCGACGTAGTTCTCACAGCGACGCGAGCACGGCCGTCGCGCCGGGCCAGGTCGCGGTCAGCGTCGCGCCCGCGACGGGCGTGCCGACCACCCGGACCACGTGCAGCTTCGCGCCGTCCGTCACGACGACGGCCGGATCGCCGTCGGCCACCTCGCGGACGACGCTGATCCGCGCCGCGACGGCACCCGGTACGCCGCTGCCGCGCACCGTCATCGCGGGCTCGCGACGCTGCTGGCGGCCGTCCTCATCCTCGAGGTACTCCTCGGCCTCGCCGCCGCCGGAGACGATGGCGGCGGCCAGCACAGCGGCATAGACCGGATCGCCGACCGCGTCGTAGATCCACCGCGTCCCGAGTATCGAATGCTCCGACGTGCCCAGCAGGAAGGCCTCCGCCCCGGCCAGCGGCGCGCCCCGATACGTCAGCGGAGTGTGGTAGATCGGCCCATCCCCGGCGCGCACGAGTATCGTCTCGACGCCCACCTCACCAGAGGGGTCGTCGAATCGGCAAGCCGCCACCCGGTCCACCGGTACGCCGACCGGCCCGGCGAACCACGGGCGACCGGGCAGCCAGGCGTTGATCAGATCGAGCTTCGACGGGTGCAGCTCGGCTTTGTACAGCACCGCCATGTCTAGTACCGGCTTCCTTCCGGAGCGGGCAGCGCGTCCAGCTCGGCGAGATCCTCGGCGCTGAGCCGGACGTCGGCCGCGCCCGCGTTGTCGATCAGGTACTTCGGGGTCTTCGTACCCGGGATCGGGACGACCCACTCGCCCTGCGCGAGGACCCAGGCCAGCGCGACCTGTGCGGGCGTGGCCCCGATCCGGTCGGCGACCGCCTGGACCCGGCCGACCAGGGCCAGGTTGGCCCGCAGCGCGTCCTGCTGGAAACGCGGCAGTCGCCGCCGGAAGTCGTCGGCGGGCAGTTCGTCGAAGGACGAGACCCGGCCCGCGAGGAAGCCGCGGCCCAGCGGCGAGAACGGCAGGAACGCGATGCCTTCGCCTACGCAGTAGGGCAGCACCTCGGCCAGCGGATCGCGTGTCCACAACGACAGCTCGGACTGCACCGACGCGACCGGGTGCACCGTCTGTGCCCGCCGGATCTCGTCGGCGGTCACCTCCGACAGGCCGATCTGCCGGGTCTTGCCCGCCGCGACGGTCTCCGCCATCGCGCCCCAGGTCTCCTCGATCGGGACGGTGGGATCGACGCGGTGCAGCTGATAGAGGTCGACGTGGTCGGTGCCGAGCCGGCGCAGGCTCGCGTCGATCGCCCGGCGGATGTACTCCGGGCTTCCGTTGCGGCCGTAATTGGGCGAGGTGTTGTTCGCGCTACCGCTGTTGTCGGGAACGAGGCCGACCTTGGTGGCCAGCACCGCCCGGTCCCGGCACGCCCCGGTCAGCGCCCGGCCGACGAGCTCCTCGTTCGTGTACGGGCCGTAGACGTCGGCGGTGTCGATGAGGGTGACACCGAGGTCGAGGGCTTGCCGGATCACGCCGATCGAGACGTCGTCGTCGCGGTTGGCCGGATCGTCGTAGGCGTGGCTCATGCCCATGCAGCCGAGGCCGACGACGCCGACCTCCGGACCTTGGGTTCCCAACGTGGTGGTGCGCATGTGATCACCCTAAGGCAGCTGCTCGGCGGCTACTCGAGGGCCTCGTGGCGGGTCAGCCGCACCTCTTCGAGATCCAGCCGGGTCTGCACGTTGCGCAGCACGATGTCGTCGATGCTGCCGTCGTCGCGCAGCCGCACCACGGTGGCCCGCTTGTACGCCAGCACGGCCAGCTTGAGCTCGGTGTACTGCTGGTCGTAGGTCAGCGCGGGCTGGTCGTCGACATCGGGCTCGGATGCCCGCAGCACCCGCAGGTGCTTCTCGTACTCGTGGCGCAGCCGGTCCACCACCTTCGGCTCGACCCCGAGATCTCCGGCGATCCGGGGCATCGCCGCGAGCGCCTCCTCGGTCGCGGTCGTCTCCGCGAGGTGCCGTTCCTGGGCCGGCGAGTTGTCCGGCGGGAGGTGCGCCCAGCGTACGACCCGGGGCAGGAGCAGCGCCTGTGCCAAGGTCACCACGATGACGCCGGTCGTCACGAAGATGATCATGTCCCGGTTCGGGAACGGCTCCCCGGACGCCATCAGCCGGGGCACGGCGAGCGCGGCGGCCAACGAGACCGCGCCCCGGAAGCCGGACAGCCCGCTGAGCACGCGCGGCCGTGGCCCCATCCGGCGCAGCCGCTGCTGCGGCCGCCGATCCAGTGCCCGGATCAGGTAGGGCGTGGTGAACAACCAGACGAACCGGGTGCCGATGACGACCGCTGAGATGATCGCGACCGCAATCAGCCCGTCGGTGAACGCCTTGCCGTCCTGACCGCGTACGGCGTCTTGCACCTGGAGCCCGATGAGCACGAACAACGTTCCGTTGAGCAGGTAGGTCGCCATCGACCAGAACGCCTCGGCCTGCTGACGGGCCTCCGCCCGGATGACCCGTGGCCCGGCCTGGCTCAGCCACAGGCCCGCCACGACGACCGCCAGCACCCCGGACGCGTCGATCAACTCGGCGAGCAGGAACGCCGAGAACGGGGTCAGGATCGTCACGACGTTGCCCAGCACCCGGTCGTCGATCCAGCGGCGGGACTGCACCGACAGCCAGCCCACGAGGGCTCCGGCCAGCGCCCCTCCGGCGTACGCGACCAGGAACAGCCAGCTCACGTGCAGGGTGCTCAGATGCTCCTCGCCGACGGTGACCCCGACCGCCAGCCCGTAGATGACCAGGGCGGTGCCGTCGTTGATGAGGCTCTCGGCTCGTAACACGGTGACCTGCCGGCGCGGCAGCGCCCGCGCCAGCACCCCGACCGCCGTCGCGTCGGTCGGCGCGACCGCCGCCCCGAGCACCCAGGCGGGACCCCACGGCATCCCGAGCGCGTGCGCCGCCCAGGCGACCGCGGCCGCCGTCCCGATCACCAGCACGGTGCTGACCAGCACGATCACCCGCAGGTTGTTGCGGATCTCGCGAAGCGAGGTGGTGATGCTCTCCCAGTACAGGAGGGCGGGCAGGAACAACAGCAGCACCATCTCGGGCGGCAGGTGCACCTCCCGAAGCACCGGGATGAACCCGAGCAGCACGCCGCAGATCAGCAGCAGCACCGGCGGGGCGACCCCGGTACGCCGGGCCAGCAGACCGCAGACCAGCAGCGCGAGGCCGAGCAGCACGACGAGTTCCAGACCGAGCACGTCTCCTATCTTCCCGGTCCGGCGATCTTCGAGTGCCGGCGGGCGCGGCCCTCGGTTCTAGCGGACGCGCCCCCGGCTCCAGTGGACCTGCCCCCGGTTCTAGCGGGCGCGGCCCTCGGCGAGAGTGGCGACCGACTTCTCGATCCGCCGCTGCCGGGTCTCGTCGGTCTTCGCCCCGGTCACCTGTGTCACGTGGTACTTGCGCAGGCTCACCGAGAGTCCGTCGAAGGTCTTGCGGGCGGCGGGCACCGCGTCCAACGCCGCCGCCAGGTCGTCCGGCACCTCGACCTGCCGAGGCGAGGCGTCGACCTCGACCGTCACCTCGACCTCGTCGCCGGCGGCGACGCCGGCCGCGGCGCGTACGTCGGAGCTGACCGGCATCAGGAACCGGCCGCCCATCGGCGCGATGGTCGTCTCGTAGGTGTGCTCGCGGATGGTCGCCCGCACCGCCGGGCGCTTGCCCGCCGCGAGCGCCTCGACCACCTCGTCCGGGACGACGATGCCGGTCGCGGTCTTGCCATGGAGTTCGATGACGGCCTGGAACTTCACGATGATCACCCTTGTTCGTCCGCTGTATCGAGTCGCTGTATTGATCCGTACGTCCTCTCAGACTGTCGCATCCGGCCGAACTCATCGCTTCCCGACGGGATTTCGGACGGCCGGGCGGAAACCTCCGCCGCGCCGGTCGCACCGGCGGTCCGACGATGTTTAGTCCCAGCGGAACCGGCGGTAGTTAGGGTGGGTGGATGACCGCGTCCAGATCGAACCGCCCGTTCTGGGGGTGGGCCCGGGCGATCGGCGGCTTCGCCCTGCTCGCCGTTCTCTTGTGGCGGGTCGGTGCCGGCCCGTTCCTGGCGGGCGTACGCCGGATCGACGCGGTCGCGATCGCGGTCGCGCTCGCGGCGGGCGCCCTGACGACGGTGTGCTCGGCGTGGCGCTGGCGGCTGGTGGCGGCCCGGTTGGGGGTGAGCCTGCCGTTCCCGCGTGCGGTCGCGGCGTACTACCGGGCACAGTTCCTCAACACGACGCTGCCCGGCGGGATCGTGGGCGACGTGCATCGCGCCGTCCGGCATGGACGGTCGATCGGCGACGTCCGGCTCGGGGTGCGCTCGGTCGCGGTCGAGCGGATCGCCGGTCAGGCGGTGGTCGTCGCGTTGGGCGTGGTGCTGCTGGCCCTCCTGCCGTCGCCGGTACGCGGCTACGCCCGCTACGCCCTGATCCCGCTGGCGTTGCTGGCCGGAGTCCTCGCGTGGCGGCAACGGCGGAGGATCGCTGAGATGCCGTGGCTCGGGGTCGCCGGGCTGTCGGCGGTCATCCTCGCCGGGCACCTGACCACGTTCGTCGTGGCGGCCCGGACGGCGGGCGCGACGGCGTCGCTGACCCGGCTGCTGCCGCTGACCCTGTGCGCGTTGCTGGCCATGATGCTGCCGCTGAACCTCGCCGGATGGGGGCCACGCGAAGGCGTCGCCGCCTGGGCGTTCGGCGCTGCCGGGCTGACTGCCGAGCAGGGCGTCGCCACCGCGGTGACGTACGGCGTACTGGGACTGGCGGCCTGCCTGCCGGGCGCGCTCGTGCTGCTCGCCCGGGTGCTCAAACCGTCCACCCTGGATGAGGGGGTGGCCGTCCATGGCTGACCGCCCGTACATCCTGCTCAGTTGCAGCATGTCGATCGACGGCTACCTGAGCGGCCCGACCGAGGACCGGCTGCTGCTGTCCAACGAAGCCGACTTCGACCGCGTGGACGCCGTACGCGCGGCGCACGACGCGATCCTCGTCGGCGCGACCACCATCCGGCACGACAATCCCCGCCTGCTGATCCGTTCGGACGACCGGCGGGACGAACGCGTACGCCTGGGCCTGCCGTCGAGCCCGATGAAGGTGACCGTCACGGGGTCGGCGCTGCTCGACCCGGAGGCGGCGTTCTTCGCGGCGGGCGACGCGGAGAAGCTCGTCTACTGCCAGAGCGACTCGGTCAGCGAAGCCAAGTCCCGCCTGGGCGGCTGCGCCTCGATCGTCGACGGCGGGCAGCCGGTCGATCTGCGGGCGCTGACCGAAGACCTTTACGCGCGAGGCGTACGCCGTCTGATGGTCGAAGGCGGCGGCACCGTGCACACCCAGTTCCTCACGGCCGACCTGGCCGACGAGTTGCACCTGGTGGTGGCCCCGTTCTTCGTGGGCGACTCCCGGGGGCGGCGGTTCGTCGGCGACGGCCGGTTCCCCTTCCACCCCGGACGCCGGGCGGCCCTCGCCGAGGTACGCCAGATCGGCGACGTCGTGCTGATGCGGTACGCACTCTCGCCGCGCTGCGACGCGTCCGGGGGCGCCGGATGACGCCCGAGCCGATCCCGCCGGCCGAGATCCGGACCGAGGTCACCGTCCCGCTGCGCTTCGCCGACGGGTACGCGACCATGGCCCGCGTCGTCTCGTTCACCGGCCTGGTCGACGACCGTGAACACGTCGCGTTGCGGCTCGGCACGATCCCGGCGGGTCGCCCGCCGCTGGTGCGCCCGCACAGCGAATGCCTGACCGGCGACGTCTTCGGCAGCCAGCGCTGCGACTGCGGCCCGCAGCTGCGCGAATCGGCCGAGCGGATCACCGTCGCCGGGGGATACCTGCTCTACCTGCGGCAGGAAGGCCGGGGGATCGGCCTGTACGCCAAACTGGAGGCGTACACGCTGCAGGACGCCGGGCTCGACACCTATCAGGCGAACCTCGCGCTCGGGCACGCCGAGGACGAGCGGGATTACACCGTCGCCGCCCAGATGCTCCACGCGCTCGGCGCGGACCGCATCGCACTGCTCAGCAACAACCCCGACAAGGCCGAGCAGCTTGACCGGCTCGGCATCGCCGTGACCGAGCACGTGGCGACCGGGGTGCACCTGTCGCCGGCCAACGCCGGATACCTCGCGGCCAAGGCCAGACTCGGCGGGCACACGATCTTCGGCTGACGGGGCCAAGCGGGTGCCGAGCGTCTGCCCCGGAATCGCAGCCGGGCCGTGCCAGCTGCGATGATGGCGGGGTGCGCATCCGGCGTCCGCTGGCGATCGGGGCGGCGATCTTCGCCGTCCTCGTGCTCGTCCTACTCATGATCGCCCCGGACGAGTCCGTCCGGCTGACCCCGGCGGCCTTCGTCCGTCTCCCGATCGACCTGATCGTCGGCCTGGGCCTGATCCTGGTGCTGCCGCCGAAGGCCCGTCGCGTCGCCGTCCCCGTCATCGGCGTCCTGCTGGGCGTACTCGCCGTGTTGAAGATCCTCAGCCTGGGCTTCTCCACCGTTCTCGACCGGCCGTTCGATCCGGTCGCCGACTGGAGCTTCCTCGGCTCCGGCGCGACCTACCTCCGTCTGTCGAGCGGCCGCCCGGTCGAGATCGCCGCGATCGTCGGCGCGATCCTGCTGGGACTGCTGGTGCTGGTGCTGGCCGTGGTCGCCTTCCGCAACCTCGCGAGAGTGTCGGTCGAGCACCGTACGCCGGCCGCCGCCACGCTCGGCGTCCTCGCCGTCGGCTGGGTGATCCTCGCGATCACCGGCGCGCAACTGGTCACCGCCGTTCCGGTCGCCGGCCGCGACGGCTACGACCGCGTACGCCAGGTGACCTCCGGGATCGAGGATCAGCGGCAGTTCATCGCCGCGCTGAGGCAGGACCAGTTCCGCGACGTCCCGCCGGATCAGCTGCTGACCGGGCTCCGCGGCAAGGACGTCGTCTTCGCCATCGTCGAGAGCTATGGGCGTACCGCGTTGGAGCACCCCGAGATCGCGCCGCAGATCGATCAGGTGCTGGCCGACGGGACGGCCCGGCTCGCCCGCGCGGGGTACGCCGCCCGCAGCGGTTACCTGACCTCGCCGGTCGTGGGCGGCGGCAGCTGGCTGGCCGATTCGACGCTGCTGTCCGGCCTGTGGGTCGACAATCAGCAGCGCTACGACACCCTGACCGCCAGCGACCGGCTCACGCTGACCTCCGCCTTCGCCAAGACGGGCGGGCGTTCGGTCGCCGTCATGCCCGCGACCGTCGCCGGTTTCCCGGAGGGGGAGTTCTTCGGCTACGACCAGGTGTACGCGTCCAAGGACCTCGCCTACAAAGGCCCCCTGTACGCCTTCGCGATGATGCCGGACCAGTACACGCTGTCGCAGTTCCAGCAGCGGGAACGCAGTAAGGCCGACCGGCCGCCGGTGATGGCCGTGATCCCGCTGATCTCCAGCCACGCCCCGTGGGAGCCGGTGCCGACCCTGCGTCCATGGGACCAGGTCGGCGACGGCTCGACGTTCGAGGAGAAGCCGGGCGCGGGCGACTCCGCCGACCTCGTGATCCATCGCGATCCGGCCCGGCTGCGCAAGGACTACCGGACGGCGATCACGTACTCGCTGGAAACGATCATCTCCTATGTGGAGACCTACGGCGACGACAACCTCGTGCTGGTCTTCCTCGGCGATCACCAGCCCGCGCCCGCCGTGACCGGGCCCGGCGCCGGTCACGACGTGCCGATCACCATCGTGGCCCGCGATCGAGCCCTGCTCGACCGGACCGCGTCGTGGGGCTGGACGGACGGGCTGCGACCCGCTCCCACCGCGCCCGTCTGGCCGATGGACCAGTTCCGCGACCGCTTCCTGACCGCCTTCTCCTGACGGCCCGCCGCACCGACGGTCGGCGGCTCGGTCACATACGCTGACCGGCATGGATCACGGCGTTGTGCGTACCGTCGACTATCACACGGGCGGTGAGCCCTTCCGGATCGTGACCGACCCCGGGCCGATCGCGGGCGAGACCGTCGCGGCCCGGCGGGTGAGCGCGATGGCCGATCCGCGTGTGGACGGGTTGCGGCGGCTGCTGTGTTTCGAGCCGCGCGGGCACGCGGACATGTACGGCGGTTTCCTCGTGCCGCCGGACGACGACGGCGCGCACCTGGGCGTGCTGTTCTGGCACAAGGACGGCTTCTCGACGGCCTGCGGGCACGGCACCATCGCGCTCGGCGCGTGGGCCGTCCGCAGTGGACTCGTGCCGGTCGCGGGTGAGCAGACCGATGTGGTCATCGACGTGCCGTCCGGCCGCGTGACCGCCCGGGTTCACGTGAACGACGGCCGCGTGTCGAAGGTGGACTTCGTCAACGTGCCCAGTTACCTCATCGCGCGCGACGTCGAAGTGGGGGAGTATCGCGTCGACGTGAGCTTCGGTGGCGCGATCTACGCCCAGGTGGATGCCGCTTCGCTGGGCCTGAAGGTGACGCCGGAGTCGCATCAGGACCTCATCGCGATCGGCCGCGAGCTCAAGTGGGCGCTGAACGACAGCCCGTGGGCGAAACACCCCAGCGACGACCGGCTCAGCGGCGTCTACGGCACGATCATCTACGAGGAACTCGGCCCGCTGCACCAGCGCAACGTCACGATCTTCGCCGACGGCGAGCTGGACCGGTCGCCGTGCGGTTCCGGCACCGCCGCCCGGGTCGCCACGCTTGCCGCGACCGGTCGGCTCCACGCCGGACAGACATTCGTGCACGACTCGATCGTCGGCTCGCGGTTCACCGCCTCGATCGCTTCGGAGACCACTGTGGACGGCTTCGCCGCCGTCGTGCCCTGCGTCACCGGAACCGCGTACCTGACGGGGGAGCACACGTTCGTCGTCGATCCCGACGACGACCTGCCGGGATTCGTGCTGCGATGATCCCGTACCTCGACGCCGACGCGATCCGGCGCGCGCTCAGCCCGTCGGCCGCCGTCGACGCCATCACCGCCGCGTTGCGCTCAGGCCTGGACCCCGCCGCCTCTGTGGCGCGTACGTCGGTGCCGCTCAGCCACGGCGAACTGCTGCTGATGCCGGCCGAGGCCGGCGGCTACGCGGGGGTCAAGCTTGCGACCGTCGCGCCCGGCAACGCGGCCCGCGGCCTGCCCCGGATCAACGCGGTCTACACCCTGTTCGACGCGGAGACCCTCCAGCCGATCGCCCTCCTCGACGGCACCGCGCTCACGACCCTGCGCACGCCCGCCGTCACGGTCGCCGCGCTGCGCTCGGCCCTCGACCGGCTCGGCCCGCTCCGCGTGGTCGTGTTCGGCGCCGGGCCGCAGGGCCACGGGCACGCGGAAGCCCTCGCCGCACGCTACGACGTCGCCTCCCTGCAGATCGTGTCTTCCCAAGGGGTACGCCCACCGCTGCGCGACGCCAACGTGATCATCTGTGCCACCACCTCGGCGCAGCCGGTGTTCGACTCGTCGGAGCTGCGGGATGACGCAGTGGTCGCCGCTGTCGGCGCGCACACGCCGGACGCGCGGGAAGTTGACGCGGCCTACTGCGCTCGCGCGACCGTCATGGTCGAAGACCTTGCGACGGCCCTTCGAGAGTGCGGCGACGTGATCCTGGCGATCTCGGAGGGCACCCTGACCGCAGACCGTCTCGTGCCGATGGCTTCGGTCGTGCGCGGCGCTGTCGAGGTGCCCGCCGGCCCGGTCTTCTACAAGGGTTCCGGCATGTCCTGGCAAGACCTCGTCATCGCCTCCGCCGTCCTCTCCGCCCTATCCCGCTGACCCCCTCGCTCGCCCCCTCGCTCGCCCCCTCGCTCGCCCCCTCGCTCGCCCCCGCCGCTCGCCCCCGCGCCCGGGCTCTCCCCGTTGATCATGGAGTTAACTGTGGTGTCGCCGGTGTGTCGAGGGGGTAAATCCCATGATCAACGCGGAGGGGCGTGATCACGCGTGGGGGCCGACGGTCACCGTGTCGATCGTCAACGACGGCTTCAACCCTAGGATCGCACCGACCCGTTCGACCTGCGTGTCGAGCTGCCCGCGCTGCTGGGCGGTCAGCGTACGCAACGGATCAACGGTGATCGCGACGTTCTTGGCGGACTTCTTCTGATGCCACACTCCCGCGACGACGCCGTCCACGAGCAGCACCGGATGGTTGCCCGCCTGACTACCGGCCAGCGCCCGTTTCGCCGCCTCGCCGGGGAACAACAGTTCGCGCGGCTGCCCGCCGACGGCGTACGCGTCGAAGTGGGGTAGCAAGTGGACGCCGTCGGCGGCGGACGGGAACTCTGTGTCGCCGCGGTTCACCCACGCGGTCGCGCCTTCGACGGTGACCTCGTCGAGATCGGCGTCAGCGAAGACGGAGGCGGCCCAGCGGGGCGGCGCGGCGAGCCACCGCGCGAAGTGCGGCGCGGCCGACGGGCCATACGCGTACAAGTAGCTGTGCAGTAGCCAGGAGGTGGACGCGGCGGCCGGCGCCGGCGTGAAGCCGGGCAGCCAGCGAGCCGGGTTGGTGTAGGTGACGTTGCGCCCCTTGTTCGGACCGAAACACAGGACGCCGCGATGTGCCGCGAGATGGGTGATCTGCCGCCACCGGGGCCAGAACGTCTGAAACGCGGGCACGACCGGGTCGACCGCCCACGACCCGACCCGTACGCCGAGCGCGTCGGTGACCTCGTCGACGGTGAACTCGCCGTCGGCGAGGATCGTCCCGAGCGCAGCGACCAGTTCCTCGGTCTGCTCCGGCGTCACGCGTATGCCCGGCGGAGACGGATTGCCCGACGGGATGGCGCCCAACGCGCCGCACCACAGCGCCAGATCCTCAGCGGGCAGCAGATGGATGGTTCCCCGGGGGCCGAACGTCTTCACCAGGGTGCGCTCGGACCACAGCGCGTTCTGCACGTCCTGGCGAGTGCCGTCGGCCAGCCGTAGCCCGATCGACACCTCGGCGGCGGTGAGCACCTGGGCGTGCGTGCCGCACATCGCCCGCGCGGCGGCTGCCACGTCGGCGACCGGAGTGGTCAAACCGTGCCGGTCGAGCCGCCGGCCACTGACAAACCCCCATGACACGTCCATTCCGTGACTGTATCTTCGGCCGAGTGGATCAAGAAATCTTGCGCGGCGGCGTCAACGCGGTAGTCCGCCGGGGAACCCTGCTGCACCGCCCGGCCGGTCCGTGGTCGCCGACGGTGCAGGCGCTGCTGCGGCACCTCGCCGACGCCGGGTTCACCGGTGCGCCACGGGCCCACGGGTTCGACGACGAAGGCCGCGAGGTCGTCGACTTCCTCGACGGCGAAGTTCCCGGCTATCCGATGCCGGAGTACGTCTGGTCCGACGAGACGCTGATCGCGACCGCCCGGCTGCTGCGGGCGTACCACGACGCCACGGCCGCGTTCCCGGCGGACGGGCCGTGGTACCAACCGCCCCGCGAGCCCGTCGAGGTCGTCTGCCACGGCGACGTCGCGCCGTACAACACGGTGTTCCGGTCGGGTCAGCCGGTCGCGCTGATCGACTTCGACACGGCCCACCCGGGTCCGCGGGTCTGGGACGTCGCCTACACCGTCTATCGGTTCGTCCCGCTGGGTGGCCCGGCGAACTATGACCGCCGGGGCACCGTCGCCGAGCAGGCCGCGCGACTCCGGCTTTTCTCCGACGTGTACGCCCTATCGGCCGCCGACCGCGCGCGGCTGCCGACGGTGATCGAGGAACGCGTACGTTCAATGGCAGAGCTGATCCGCACCCGTGCGGCTGCCGGTGATGAGGCGTTCGCCCGGCACTTGGCCGAAGGCCACGCCGACCTCTACGACGCCGACGCGGCGTACGCCCGCGAGCGCGCCGACGACTGGGCAGCCGCCCTGCGATGAGCTTCGGTACGCATGCCCGCAAGGTCGCCGATCCCAGCCTGCCGTTCGGTCGGCGGCTCAAGGCATTGGGCAGTTGCGTGCAGCTCTACCGCCCGATCGGGTTCCACGCGACGTTCTCCTACCTGAAGCGGGTGGCGGGGCCGATCCGCCGGGACGAGGAGGCACTCCTGCGTGCGCTGGATGCGTTGTCGCGCAGCCGGTCGCTGTGGCTCGCCGACGTCGAGGCGTACGCCGCCCGACGGCGTCTGGCCAAACGTGGCGGCTGTCGGCGTCCGGGGCCGAACGAGCCGAATCCGTCGCGGCCCGGCAAATGGTACGGCGACGTCCGCGGTGGCGCGGTGGCGGCCATCGATCGCTGGCGCAAACGGGCGGCGTGCCAGACGGACGAGCACGGCCGGCAGGTGCTGACCATGGCGAAGGCGTTCGTCGCCGCTGACGGCTACCTGGACCCCGCCCAGGTCGCGGCACTGCGTGTACTCCAGCCGCAGCTGGAGGCGCGCCTGCCAGCACCGGCACGTGGGGAGTCCGACCTCATCCGGCGGGCGCTCTGGGGCGTCCACCACCTCCTGGCCACGGCCGACTGATCACGTGTCCATCGGCGTTGATCATGGGGTTTACCCCCTCGACACACCGGCGACACCACAGTTAACTCCATGATCAACGAGGAGAGCCCCAGGCGCGGGGGCGAGCGAGGGGGGTCAGCGGGATAGGGCGGGGGGCGGAGTGGGGGTGGACGTGCGGCGGACCAGGAACCATGAGTAGGCCAGGCCGGCGAACGCGACGATCGCGAGTAGGACGAGCCCTAGTGCGTACGAGCCGGTGATGCCGTGGATGGCGCCCATGACCAGGGGCGGGACGAAGCCGCCGAGTCCGCCGACCGCGCCGACGATGCCGGTGACCGAGCCGATCTGGTCTTTCGCGGTGACCTGCGAGACCAGCGCGAAGACCGCGCCTGCCCCGGCGCCGAGCGCGCCCGCCATCGTGAGGAAGGTGATGGTGGCCCACGGGTAGAGCGACGGCTGGAACGATTGCCAGAGTGCCATCACGGTGACCACGACGAGGCATCCGGTCAGGACGCGGGCCGGGCCGATCCGGTCGGACAGCGAGCCGCCGAACGGGCGCAGCACCACCGCGACCAGGGTGAATCCGGCGGCTTTGAGGCTGGCGTCGTTCGGTTCCAGCCCGTAACCGGTCTGAAGGTAGGTCACGAGGTAGACGGCGAACGCCACGTAGCCGCCGAAGGTGATCGCGTAGAGCCCGGCCAGCGGCCAGGTCATCGGCTGCTTGGCGGCGGTGCCGAAGCGCTGGGCGAACGATGTCGTCGGCGGCGTGCGCCCCGGTGGGTCGCGCAGTACGGCGAGCAGGACGAGGCCGAAGACTGCGAGCACGATCGCCACGAGCACGAACTGGGCGTTGCGTCCGAAGTGGTCGAGCATGGGCGTGGTGAGCAGCGCGGCGATCGCCGTTCCGCCCATGCCCATGCCGATCACGCCGAGCGCGAAGCCGCGCTGGGCGGGTGGAAACCAGCCGTTGCCGTGCGGGATGGCGGCGGCGAACGGCGTACCGCCGAGGCCGAGGAAGAAGCCGACGACGAGCAGCGCCGGATAGGAGTCGTACGCCGGGATCAGTGCCAGCACCGGAAGGACCGTCAGGAAGCTGATCGCGGGGAGCATGACCTTGGCGCCGAGCCGGTCGGTCAGCGCCCCGACCGGGATCCGCCCGAGCGACCCGACCAGCACCGGGACGGCGACCAGCAGCGACTGCTGGAAGGAGCTCAGGTGCAAAGCGGTGCCGAGGCGGCCGCCCAGCGGGCTGATCAGGCCCCACGCCCAGGAGCACAGCAGGAACGAGGTCGCCGCCAGGATCACGTTGGCGTACGCGGTGCGAGAGGGCGTCTCGCTCATCGGTCCCTCCGGTCTCCGGCCCGCCAGACGGCGTACGCCACGATGAACGACGCGACCTGGAACGCCGCCAGCCACCAGGCGGTGGCGATCGTCCCGCTCATCCAGGCGTCGACCGCGACGACCAGCGCCCACAACTGTCCGATCAGGATGGTGATGACGATGCCGGTCCGGGCGGACAGCATCGCCGACCGTTCGGGATCGGCGTCGACGCCCGCGCCCGGCCCGGGACCCGTCGCGCTGATGCGCGAATCGGCGTACCCGCTGGTCGGGCGGATCTGCGGATAGCGGTCATGGGTCGGTTGGTTGGTCATCGGCCACCCTCCGCGGCCGTGTCCGAACGCGCGGTGCCGGTCGCGTAGATGCCGTCGGCGCGCTCCTCGACGATCACGCGCGGCAGCGGCCGGGGCGGCGGCCCCGCGGTCACCCGTCCGGTCCGCGCGTCGAACACCCCCTCATGACAAGGGCAGTAGAGTTCGCCGTGCTCACCCCGATCGGCCCGCCACAGCACTCCGCAGGCCAGGTGAGTGCAGATCGACGAGTACGCGACCAGGGTGCCGTCGGCCAACCGGATCGCGACCGCCCGATCCTCGTCGCCCGGGTACGCGAACGCGACCGCCTGGCCGGGGTCGATGCGGTCGGCGATGCGCAGCGGTTCGGCCGTGCCGTCGCCGTGGCGGTGGAACAGGCCGGCCGCGGTCGCGATGCCGCCGGCGGCGAGTCCACCGGAGACGGTCACCGCGATCCGCAGGTAGTCCCGCCGCGACGTCAGATCGTCGGCCCGCAGCCGATCCAGATCCGCGTCCGACGCGTCCACTTCGGAGTCGCGGGTGGTCACAATGGCTCCCCGAGGACGCTGGGATAGAAGCCGCCAGGCACCGGCTTGTCCCGGTCGGCCGGCACGACCACGCCGACCCCGGTGCCGAGCGGGTATCCGCCGAAGTCGAACTGGTCGGAGACGCGTACGCCGGGGCGGTCGGCCTCGAGTTCGTCGAGCGAACCGTAGAAGAGCGCGCCCGTCGGGCAGACCGTGGCGCACATCGGGGCGAGCCCGTGCGCCGTGCGGTCGTAGCAGAGGTTGCACTTGTACTGGAGCTTGGCGGCGAGGTCGATCTTCGGCACACCCATCGGGCAGGCGTTGACGCAGTTCCCGCAGCCGATGCAGCGGGTCTTGTCCGCGTCGTGGACCACGCCGTCCTCGGTGATCAGGATGGCCTCGGCCGGGCAGACCTGCGCGCACGGGGCGACCGGGTCGGAGCAGTGCATGCAGACGGTCGGCATCGAGGCGACCGTGCTGCCCGGTTCCAGGAAGTCGAGGTGGATCATCGACTTGCCCCGGTGCGAGTCGCATTCGCGGCAGGCCGAGACACACGCCTCACAGCCGATGCAACGGCCCGGGTCGATGAACAGGGTGCGGCCCATCATGACGGTCTAGAACCCCCTTCCCTGGGACGACGTCGGCGGGTTCGGATCGGATCGGGCGGCCTGCGCCGCCGGGTACGCCTCCCGCCCGGGTGGCATCGGCGGGGCGGGAGCGTCGACCACGGCGGCGGCACGTTCGAGGCGGCAGGCGCACACCTTGTACTCCGGGATCTTCGATCGCGGGTCGAGCGCGTCGATGGTCAGCGCGTTCGCCGCCACCGGGAACGGCCAGTGGTACGGCACGAACACGGTGTCCGGCCGGATCGCCTCGGTCACCAGCGCCGGGAAGGTCGCCTCGCCGCGCCGGGTCACCACGGTCACCGCGTCGCCGTTGGCGTACCCGTGGCTCGGATGGATCTCGACCCACGGGCGAGGCGTCTGTTCGACGAGGCCGCCGAGTCGCCGGGTCTGGTTCCCCGACAGGAAGTGCGCCACCGTACGCCCGGTGGTCAGCCGCATCGGGAAGTCGTCGTCGTACGGGTCGGCCGGCGGATGCCACTCGACGGTCTGCAGATGGATCTTGCCGTCGGCGTGATAGCTGCGGCCGTCCTCGAACAGGCGGGGCGTACCTGGGTGATCGACCTCCGGGCAGGGCCAGGCGATGCCGCCGGTCTCGTCGATCCGCTCGTAGGTGATGCCGTAGTAGTCGTTGACCGTGCCCCGCGAGGCGATCCGCAGTTCGGAGAAGACGTCGACGGAGCTGGTGAACGCGAACTTGTCGCCCACGCCGAGCCGCCGGGCCAGTTCGCACAGCACCCACGTGTCGGTGCGTACGCCGCTCGGCGGCTCCTGCGCCTTGCGGTGCCGGACGACCCGGGCCTCGGCGTTGGCCATCACGCCGTCGTCCTCGGCCCAGGTGGTGACCGGGAAGACGACGTGGGCGTTGGCGGCCGTCTCGGACAGGAAGAAGTCGCACTGCGCGTGGAAGGCCAGGGAGTCGTAGCCCGCCTTGACGACGTCGTAGTTCGGCAGCGAGACGAACGGGTTGTTGCACATGCCGAACAGGCCGCGGATCTCCCCGCGGCTCATCTGGTGGACCATCTCCATCATCGAGGTCCCCGCCTGCGGCAGCTCGCTCTCCTCGATGCCCCAGATCTCGGCGATCTGCTGCCGATGCACGGGGTCGTTGATGGACCGCCCGCCCGGCAGCAGGTCGGACTTCTGCCCGTGCTCGCGTCCGCCCTGACCGTTGCCCTGCCCGGTGATCGTGCCGTAGCCGGCGCCCGGCTTGCCCAGATTGCCGGTCGCCACGCAGAGGTTGATCACGGTCAGGCAGTTCTCGACGCCCTGCGTGTGATGCTCGATGCCCCGCGCGTGCCAGGCCATCGCCCGGGGTGCGGTGGCGAACATCCGCGCCACCTGTTCGACCTGCTCGGCGGGGATGCCGCAGATCTCGGCCGCCCGCTCGGGCGGATACGCCTGAACCGTCTCGGCCAGTTCGGCCCACCCGGTCGTGTGCTCGTCCACGTACTCCTGGTCGCCCAGGCCTTCGCGGATCACCACGTGCAGCACGGCGTTGAAGAAGGCCGAGTCGGTGCCCGGCCGTAGCGCCACATGGATGTCGGCGGTCCGCGCGACGCTGGTCTCGCGCGGATCGACCACGATCAGCTTCGCGCCCCGATCCCGTGCGCCCCAAAGATACTGGGTCATCACCGGGAAACACTCGCCCACATTGGACCCCGCGATCAGCAGGCAGTCCGAGAGCAGGATGTCGGCGAACGGGTTGGCCGCCCGGTCGATGCCGAACGACAGCTTGTTCGCGCCGGCCGCGCTGACCATGCACAGCCGGCCGTTGTAGTCGACGTGCCGCGTCTTCAACGCGACCCGGGCGAACTTGCCGACCAGATAGGTCTTCTCGGTGAACAGGCTCGCGCCGCCGAGCATCCCGAACGCGTCCACCCCGTGCTCGGCCTGGATCGCCTGAATCTGGTCGACCGTGTAGTCCAGCGCGTCGTCCCAGCTCACCGCTCGCAGCTCCGCGTCACGCGAGGTCCGCAGCAACGGCACGGTCAGCCGGTCCGGATGATTGACCTGCTGGTACGCGTTGAGCCCCTTAGGGCACAGCCGCATGCGGTTGATGTCGTGATTGCGGGGTTCGACGCCGAACACCTTGCCGTCCCGGACCCGCAGATACATGCCGCACTGCACGCCGCAGAAGCAGCAATGGGTCGGCACCAGGGTCTCGTTCCCGTACAGGGCGCGCCAGGCGTCGGCCGGCAGCCCGCCCGCGTCGCGGAAGTTGCGGGTGCCCGGCGGGGTCACGGACGGGTCGACGCTCACAGCGCTCAGAAGCCCTTCTTCACCGAGGACAGGTACGCCTGACCCCGTAGCCGCCGCTTGCACTCAGGGCAGGTTCCGGCCCACTCGTCGAAGCTCAGCCCGAGGTCGCGCATGGTGCCGCGCAGGTTCTCCAGGTACGCCGCCGTGTCGATCTCCCGCCCGCACCGCACGCAGTGCGCGACCTTCCCCTGGGCGGTGTACTTGAACAGCTGCATGCCGACGGCGGCCGGCCGCTGGATGATGTGGAAGAACTTGCCGAACGGCAGATAGATCAGGGTCAGCACAACCGAGGCCATGTGCAGGACGGCCAGGAACTCGTAGCCGCCGCCGTGCAGGAACACGCTGGAGAAGGTCAGCAGCAGCCCGGTCACCGAGATCGTGATCAGCGCCAGCAGTGGCAGGAAGTCGTAGCCGAACCGCTGGCCGGTCGTGGCCTCCCGGTCGCGCATGCGGCGTACCAGGAAGTAGCCGGCGCCCGCGATGACGAGCACGGCCGCGATGTCCAGCCCGTGGAACATGATCCAGCCGAACACCGACAGGGCGTCGAACTTCAGGATCCCGAATCCCCAGAGGTTCATGGTGTACTGCGGCCCGCTCCCGCTGTTCGCGGTGAACGTGAACCAGCCCCAGGTCAGCGGGAAGGTGATGAGCGCGGCGAGGATGCAGCCCCAGAACAGCAGCTGATGAGCCACCCAGCGAGGCTTCGAGCGCGCTCCGAGGAACTTCTGGAAGCCCAGATAGGTGGCCGCCATCCGGGGCAGCGCGGTCGGCGTACGCCGGAAGTTGTCCCAGCTGAACAGCGCGCCGAAGCCTTTCCGGAACAGCCGCTGCGCCCCCGGCCGGGAGATCCACACGAGATAGCGGTAGGTCGCGCCGAACACCAGGAACACGGTCGCGACGGCGTACGGGGCGAGCGCGGAGTCGAAGGTACGCAGTCCCCGGCTGCCCAGGAAGATGGCGAGGGCCAGCACGACGGATGCGATCGTCGCACCGATCACGGGCCGCCAGGGATGCCGCAGCATGGCGCAAAGCGTACCAAGACGATCAAAAGGGACGCCGCATTTCGCGAGATCCGCGCCGAACCATCCGCTGAACTATCCTCGGTGGACCCGGCTCCCCTGGAGGTCCTGTGGCCGCGTGGCTCCTGTTCGCCATCGTGCTCCTGATCGTCGTCACCGTCGTGGGCGCGGTTGCCGCCGCCGTCATCGCCGTCGTCGTCTCCGCACAACGGAAGAACCGGGCGGCTCCGCCCGGCCAGCCGCCGCGCCCGCCGCTGCCGTAGCCTCGTGGATCATGGAAGCTGAACCGTCGCCGGCGGCGCTGGCCTGGGTCGCTGCCGCGACCGGCACCCCCGTACGCCACGCGCGCCGGTTGGCCGGCGGGACGCACGCCGCCACACACCTGCTGCGATTCGACGGTTCGATCGACGATCTGGTACTGCGACGATTCCCGCCCGGCGATCCGGCCGTCGCCCGGGAAGCGACCGTGCTGGCCGCCCTGGACGGGCTCGGCGGCTGGGCGCCCCGGCTCGTCGCGGCCGACCCCGCGGGCGCCGTGTTCGGCGAGCCCGCCGTGCTCACCACTCGCATTCCGGGCGACACCGACATCGCGACCCCGCATCCCGAGCCGCTGGGCCGGGCGCTGGCCCGGCTGCACGGCGTACCGGTCGGCGGGTTGGCCGGGTTCCGCGACGGGATGGCGGTCACCGCCGCGGGCGGCGCGTCCCGGGCGATGCCCGTGGCACGGGCGCGTCTGGCTGAGCAGGAACGCGTACTGACCCACTTCGACTACTGGACCGGCAACGTCCTCTGGACGGGCGACACCCTTACCGGCGTCATCGACTGGTCCGGCGCCAGCCTCGCCCCACGCGGATTCGACGTCAGCTGGTGCCGCCTCGACCTCGTCCTGCTCCACGGCCCCGCGTACGCCGACGCGTTCCTGGCCGCGTACCAGGCGGCGGCCGGGGTCACCGTCCCGGAACTGCGGCAATGGGACCTGTTCGCGCTGGCCAACGCCGATCGCGACGTCGAGACCTGGATCGACAACTATCACGATCTCGGCCGGACCGACCTCAGCGCGGCCGATCTGCGCAGCCGCCACACCGCCTGGACGGAGCGACGGCGCGGCGACGACTGACTACGGTGGTCGAGTGGCAGCGTTCACCGTCTTGTTCTGCGCCGACCCGCTGAGCCCCCACCGGGTCGACCCGTACTTCGCCGACCAGGCAACACTCGTCCGCGAGCTCGGCGGGGCGACCGCCCTGGTCGACCACGACGCCGTCCTGGCCGGAAACTCCGTCACCGCCGTACGCCGAGTGCCGGTCGACGCCGGTCCCGTCTGGTACCGCGGCTGGATGATCCCCGCCGACCGGTACGCCGAACTCGCGACCGTGCTCGCCGGCCGAGGCACGCCGCTGCGCGTACCGCCGGACGACTATCGGGCGGCGCACGAACTGCCCGGCTGGTACGCCACCTTCGCCGCCGTGACCCCGGAGAGCGTCTGGATGCCCCGCCAGCCGCTCGACCCACCGTCACCCGGCGAAATCGCCGACCTCGTCAGCTCCCTCGGCAGCGGACCCGCGATCGTCAAGGACTACGTCAAGTCCCGCAAACACGAGTGGGCCGAAGCCTGCTACCTGCCCGACCTCGCCGACCTCGACCACGCGACCCGGGTCATCACCCGCCTCATCGAGCTGCAGGACGACACGCTCCAAGGCGGGATCGTGGTACGTCGCTTCGAGGACTACGGCCGCGCCGCCGGGCGTACCGCCGAGGCCAGAGCCTGGTGGGTCGACGCCGAGCCCGTCCTCGTCAGCGCCCACCCCGACACCCCGGACCTGGCCCCGCACCCCGACCTGCGCGCGGTCGCGCCGCTGGTCGCGGCCCTCGGCGGCCGTTTCGTCACCACGGACCTGGCGCTGCGCGCGGACGGCGAATGGCGCGTCGTCGAGGTCGGCGACGGTCAGGTGAGCGACCTCCCGCCGACCGCCGACGCGGCGCTACTGTTCAGCGCGCTCGCCCGATGACCTCCTCCTCAGTCAACGGTGATCGTGGATGGTTGCTCAGGCGCGGTGGCATGTCCACGCGCCGGTTCAGCCGCAGCGCAAGATGTCCACTGTAGATAGATTCGTGGCACATTTTCGTGACCTTGACCCCCTGGAAGGTGTCCGACGGTTGTTCTAATGTTGATCCATGGGCGGGGTGTTGGCGCAGGTGGAGGCGGATGTCGCCGAGTTGGCGGCTGGTCCCCTGTGGACACTTTCGGACGCCGAGATCACCGACGAGGTCCGCCGGGTTCATACGGCGATCCAGCAGTTGTCCGGCCGGTTCCTGACGTTGATCGGCGCGGCCGACAGTCGCGAGATCCCGTACAACGCGGGTGCGACCGGGACGGCGAACTGGCTGACCTATCTGCTGTCCATGCGGCACCGGGACGCGGTGGAGTGGACCAAGCTGGCCAAGCTCCTGCCCGAGACACCGGTTGTCGAGGAAGCTCTCACAGCGGGGCGGGTCACCGTCGACCAGGCGCGGGTGATCGCCAAGACGGTGCATGATCTGCCGTCGGCGGTGGGTGAGGCGGGCAAGGCGAAGGCCGCCGACACACTGATCAAGCTAGCCGTCGACGACCGGCTGCGGCCGGAGACGCTGGAGAACCATCGGTCGCAGATCCTGGAGCTGGTCGCGCCGGAGATCGCCGAGGAGCGCCTGCGTCGCGACCTCGAACGCGCCGAGCGGTCGGCCTACGACCGGCGTGACTTCACCCTCATCCCATACGGCGAAGGCGAATACCGCGTCCGCGGCATCCTGGACTCGGAGATGGCTGCGATCGTGCGCACAGCTTTGGATCCGCTGTCCGGGCCACGCAAGCCCGCACCAACCGCCGCAGCTGGGCTCGATGGTGCTGCGGACGCAGCAGGCGGCTTGACCGTGGCAGGCTGCGCGGGCGGAGACGCGAC